>QIIW01000057.1 GCA_003231645.1 Acidimicrobiia bacterium
AACACCCGCAGCTCCCACGACGAACCCCGCTGTCGCATGAATCCCTTCATCACCGATCTCCTTCCGTTTCGAATGATGCCATGTCGCTGTGGCATTCATTGGCAATTCATTGGCATTCGGGCCGGAGAACCAGAAGAGCCGCTCCGAAAAGCGGCTCTGACCTGGGCTTTTGCTGGTACCCCGTACGGGATTTGAACCCGTGCTACCACCTTGAGAGGGTGGCGTCCTAGGCCACTAGACGAACGGGGCTCGTTGAACCGCCGGGGCGGTCGTTGGCTCAGCGAGTGTAGCCGCGGCCCGGGATCGGCCCAACGCTGATCAGCCTCCGAAAGAGGGGGCGATCGGTGCTCCATCGGCGACCCGGAGCTTGGCCACGAACAGGCTTCGCGCCCCGTCGGGATAGCCGATTCCGCTGGCCGTCCAGCCGTGATACACGAGCAACCCGGCCCAACCCTCGGGACTCGGGACGAACTCGGGGCCACCGGGCCCCCATGCCCCGTCATATGAGGTGAGCCACGGATTGGCGTCCTTGACGCAAGGCCCGACGATCGAATCACAGGTGGCGTGTCCGATGGCGTAGTCATCGGTATCCCAGCGGTTGGCCGAGTAGAGCAGGTGGTAGGCCTTGGGCCCGTACGCCATGGTCGGACCCTCCACGACATCACCCTCCCACCAGAGATCGTTGCGAATCAGCTCGACCGCATCACCCGCCACCGCCATCCCGTCGGCGCCGAGTGGCTGGCTGTAGATGATCGTCGGCAGGCCACAGCAGTTGCCATCGGATTTCCAGAGCAGCCAGAGCGCTCCGTCGCGATCGACAATCGGGCTCGGATCGATCGATCCCCCGTCGGCAAGATCGCAGATGAGGGGCCCGGACGAGTCGTCGACGAAGGGCCCTTCCGGGGTGTCGGCCCTCGCCGCCGAGATGCACTGGCGCCCGGTGGAACTTTGACGGGTCGTGTACCAGAGCACGTAGCCGCCCCCGACGGGAGAGACACTCGGGGCCCACACGTGACCGGGCTCGCTCCAAGCTGGGAGATCGGGTAGCACGTCGCCCAGATAGGTGCCACGCTCCCCGGAGGCGGCACGCATCACCGGCACGTGAGCACTGAAGGTGTTGGTTGCGTAGGCGTAGTAGGTATCGCCGACCTTGAGGACGAACGGGTCGGCGAAGTCACCGCCGAAGACCGGCGTGCCGTCACCGGTCAGGCGGGCGGAGGACTTGACCGGCCGGCCCTCGCCACGCGTCACCTCACGTTCGGGTGCGGCGTCGGGGCCTGGGGAGGCAGCCGTCGTGGATGGGTCGGGCTCGGCCGAGACGGTGGTCGTCGGTTCGGCCGGCACCGTGGTGGTGGTGATCTCGAGAGATGTCGTGACCACCGGGGCGACCCGGTCGATACCCGGGGGCGCAGTCCCCGACGCGCCGGCACACGCCGACGCCACCAGCCCAACGAACCCGACCATCCAGACGATTGATCTCACCGGTGGACCATCGGCCGAAGAACAGGAAATGTTGACCAGACGCCACGCTCACCGAGACAAGAGCGGCAGGGCCGGCTCAGCGGTGTCGGTACCTCGAAGGCGGGACGCCGGTCAGGTCACGAAACGTGGAACTGAACGCAGCCACGTCCGTGTACCCGACGGCGCGCGCAACTTCGCCCACCGACAGACCGGGCTCCGACAGCAGTTCGCGGGCATGCTCGACCCGGAGCCGTCGGAGATACCGCGACGGGGTTTCCCCGGTGGCCGACTTGAACCTGCGACTCAGCGTCCGCGTGCTCATCCCGAATTCACGGGCCACCCGATGCAGCAGCACCGGCTTGTCGACGTTTCTCTCGAACCATCTCTGCACCGAGAGGATCAGACGGTCACCGTGGTACTTCTGTCCATCGAAGGCCAGATTGGCCACGGTGTAACTGCGCCGTATCCCCATCAGGAACTCCGAGGCGACGTGCTCGGCGACCTCGCGGCCGTAGAGGTCACCCACACAGGCGATGACAAGGTCGAGGCTCGACGAGATCGCGTCGGCGCACATGAGCCCGCCGGCGTCGGTGATGGCACGTTCGGGATGGAACTCCACTTCGGGAAACCGGCGGCGGAAGGTGGGCGCGTAGGGCGAGTAGGTGGTGGCCACACGTCCGTCGAGAAGACCGCTGGCCGCGAGAAAGAACGACCCCGTGCTGCAGGCCGCCACCCGAGCACCCCCGGCGACCAGTCGTCTGATCCAGGGCAAGACGTTTCGATGACGCTCAACGGCATCGCTCGACGAACCCCAGAAAGCCGACAGGAAGACGAGCGACGCCGAATCGACATCGTCGATGGTGCCGTCGACGGACATCCGAATCCCGCTGTAGGTGTCGATCGTGTCACCGCCGCTGCTGACCACCCTCACGGCTCGGGACGGCTCTCCACCCGCCTGGGTCGCCGCGACCCAGCACAGGTCGGCGATGAGGACGACGCTCATGCCGACCGCCGGATCCGGTGCGAATATCACCACGTCGGGCATGTGTCTGATTTAACCATGGCGATGGCCGGTTCACCCCTTGACCGGGGCCGGCCGGCGCGTATGGTCGACACAGAGCCATTGTCCAGTCAGGGAGACACTCACCATGGTCACATACGACACGGACATCGCGGCTGCCCCGCCGGGGTCGGAACCCGGAGATTTCGATGTGACCCAACCGGGTCAAGCCTCCGGACGCGACGCCATGCGCCGGTGGACAGAGGCGACTCGGCGCAACGTCTACCTCGACAACGACGACTTCGCCCACACCGTGCGATTCCATCTCGGCGACGACTACGCGAGTGTCCACCGGGACCTGGTCGACTACGGACTGACCGTGGCGACCGACCTGGAGGAGGCGGTCGAGCACGGCGATTTCCGGCTCAACCTGCCGAGGGTCGAACAGTACGGTGCCGTCGGCGACCGCGACGACAGGATCGTGCACGACCATTCCTACACGACATCCGGTGACCTGATCTACGGGTCAGGTGTGGTGTCGCGACTCGCCCGGGCCGGTGGACTGCGGGAGGGCTACGCGTTCCACTACCTGTCGAACCACTGCGGGGACACCGGACACAACTGTCCCGTCATCTGCAACTATGAGACGTCGCGGGTGCTCAGGTCCTTCGACTCGGTTCCCGGCCGCGACGAGATGATCACCTTGCTCGAGACCCCTTCGTTCACCGGCAACTGGACGGCGGCACAGTTCCTCACCGAGGTGCAGGGCGGGTCCGATGTCGGGGCCAACGACACCCGGGCGCATCAGGCCGACGACGGCACATGGCTCATACGCGGAGAGAAGTGGTTCTGCTCCAACGCCAATGCCGACCTCCATCTCATCAGCGCTCGCTACGACACCGGGCAGCCCGGCACCCGAGGTCTGTCACTGTTTCTCGTACCGGCGCGCAAACCCGACGGATCGCGCAACAACTTCACCTTTCGTCGACTCAAGGAAAAGCTCGGCACCCGGGCGCTCGCATCGGCCGAAATCGACTATCGCGATGCCTACGCCCTACCGCTGGGCCCGGTGGAAACCGGGTTCCGAAACTTGATGACCATGGTGATCCACCACTCGCGTCTGGCGCATCCATTGGCCATGTCGGGCATGCTCAGCCGGGCATATCAACTGGCCCGTTCATTCGCCGATCACCGCCAGGCGTTCGGGAGCGCGATCATCGACTACCCACTGGTGAGAGACAATCTCGCCGGGATCAAGGTCGACCTGCTGGCCGCCACCGCAAGCACGTTCGCCGTCGTGGCGATGCAGGACTTGCTCGACACCGATCCTGGTACTCCGTCGGAATGGCAGGATCTCTGCCGGCTCATGGCCAACGTCAACAAGACGACCTGGTCGACCCGAATCGTCGCCCGGATGATCGATGCCGGTGAGACGTTGGCCGGAAACGGAATGATCGAGACAACTTCGAGCATGCCCCGACTGATCCGCGACGCCATCACCTCCGAGAAGTGGGAGGGGTCCCAGAACACACTGCGAATGCAGGTACTGCGCGACATCCAACGATTCGGCCAGGATCACAACTTCTCAAGGGCGATGGACCGACTGGCCGAGGACATCGACCCCGACATGAACGAGCGGGCCACACTCGAGGCAGCCATCAGCCGATGTCGCTCCATGTTCGAGGAATTGCGTGGCGCCCCGCAACCGATTCAGACACTTCTGATGCAGCGGATCCTTCCGCAGATTGCCGACACGTTCGCCTACTGGGCTCTGGTGACCGAAGGCATGGATCAGGCCGGGCACGGCAACCGTAGGAAGCTGGCGGCAGCCGAACTCTTCGACCGGACATATCTGTCCGACGCGAGAACCGTCTATGACGCCGACCATCTCGAGCGGATCGCGGAGATCGTCGGAGCATCGCGGCAACCCTGACACGACACGATCTGTCCCGAGAACGCGACGAAGGGGCACCCCGTCGGGACGCCCCTTCGATGTTGCTCGGGGAGGAGGACTTGAACCCCCAATGTCTGGACCAGAACCAGATGTGTTACCAATTACACCATCCCCGAAGGGCTCCGAAAGCGTATCGGGCCCGGTCGTTTCCACCCACTCCCGTTTCGGCCCGGGCTCTCGGTCGGTGACCTTCAGCCGACGTTCCCGAACCAGTTGTCAACCCGCCGGTAACCCAGGATCCGTCCAAGCGAAACCGCGGCGGTCTCGCGCAGCAGTTGGCGCAGCGAGGAGCTGCTCGACGTCGACGAGATCTTCGACTTCAGCCCCACCTCCGACGCGATCTGGCGAAGTCTCAGAGCGTGGTACGGGTCGGACACCAGGACCACCGAATCGAGATCGAGAAGTTGCAACTGCCGACTGGTGGCCGCCAACTGCTCCCATGTCGACGAACCGTCGGTGATGACCATCAGATCCGACTCCGGCACTCCGCTCCGCCGCAGGTACTCGAACCCGGCGTAACCCTCGGTGAAGGCGTCGCCCTCCAGCTTCGAACCGGTCGTGACGATGAGGCCCGCCACGCCGTCCTGCCACAGCCGGCGGGCGTGGTCGAGTCGGCCGGCCAGAACCGGCGACGGGGTCCCGTTGTACTGGGCCGCACCGAGCACGACGATCGCGTCGGCTCGCCCGGAATCATCGGCGCCGGAGGCCACCAGCACCTGCACGAAGGTGACCCCCACGTAGACGACCCCCAGAGCGCCGGCAATGATCAACAACCGCAGGGCGCGCCGACCGGACAGCCACCGGGGCGGTCCGAGTCGCATCGATCAGCCCGCGAGCCTCGCGCCGGCCGCCATGAGCCGCTCGATGCACTTGTCGTGCCCGAGCAGCGTCATGGCCGGCCAGAGCGGAATGCCCGACATCCGACCGGTGAGAGCAACCCGCACCGGTGCCTGCGACATGACTCTCGAACCGAGTTCCTCACTCAGCGAATCCCCGACCGCCAACACCTTCGACTCGATCGAACCCGGGTCGTCGAACGGGTCGTCGGACAGCGCCGCGATCACCTGATCTAGTACACGATCAGCCGCCCGTGCCTTCACCATCACCTTGTTCCATGATTTCTCGTCGTAGCTCTCGATCCGATCCACGAACAGCCACGAGACCCACGCCGGCGCCTCGGCCAGCGTCGAAATCCTCTGCTGAATCTCTGGGGCGAGGGCCACAACGAAACCGGGGTCGTAGTCGGACTCCGCGTAGCCGACATCGTCGCCCACCATGAAGGGGCCGACTCTCTCGGTGAACGTCTCGGGTGACAGGGCTCGGATGTAGGCGCTGTTGATGTGGTCGAGTTTCTTGACGTCGAAGAAGGCGGCCGACTTGTTGACCGCATCCAGCGAGAACAACTTGATGATCTCGGCGATCGGTCTGATCTCGACATCGTCGGGCGGGCCCCAGCCCAGGAGCGCGAGCGCATTGACCATGGCCTCGGGCAGGTAACCGCGACCCATGTAGTCGGCGAGCGAAACGTCGTCGCGGCGCTTCGAAAGCTTCTTGCGCCGCTCGTTGACCAACAGTGGGAGATGGGCGTAGACGGGCGGGTCCCCGAACTCGAGGGCGTCCCAGATGAGCCTGACCTTCGGTGTGGTGTTGAGAAGATCCTCACCTCTGATCACGTGGGTGATGCCCATGTCGTGATCGTCGACGGCGTTGGCAATCAGGAACGTGGGCGAACCGTCGCCGCGACGGATCACAAAGTCCTCCATGATCTCGTGGGAAAACTCGACGTGACCGCGGATGACATCCTCGACGGCGGTGACCCCCTCGTCCGGGGTGCGAAAGCGAACCACCACACCCGGACCGTCCTGCACACCACGGCCGCGCGACCAGCCGTGGTAGCCGGCGCGCAGGCCGGCGGCGGCGGCCATCCGGTCGGAATCCTCGCGGGTCAGATCGCAGAAGTAGGCCCGGCCCTGCGCCACCAGCCTGTCGACCGCGGCGACGTGGAGGTGACGTCGATCGGACTGGAACAACGGGCCCTCGTCCCAGTCGATGCCCAGCCATCTCAGTGGGTCGATGATGGCGTCAACGAAAGCCTGGGTCTTGCGTGACGCGTCGGTGTCCTCGATGCGCAACACCATCTCCCCGCCGGTGTGACGGGCGAACAACCAGTTGAACAGGGCCGATCTGGCGCTGCCGACATGGAGGTAGCCGGTGGGGGCCGGGGCGAAGCGGACACGCGGAGTTGTCACCGGGGCGAGACTAGCGGCCACCGGCCGAGGCCCGATGGGCCGAGAACCCGATCAAACCTTGACCACCACCGAACGGACCAGTTTGTCGTGCCAGGTCTGCTTCTCGGGATCCCACAGCATCCAGAAGTAGCCGAGGAACATCACGAGGGTTGAAATGATCCGGGCGAAGTAGCGGCCTATGGCCCGGCCGGGGCCGATCACATGGCCCGTGTCGTGGTCGATCACCATTATCCCGAGCGCCTGCTTGCCGAGGGTCTGACCACGGACACCCTCGAGGTAGGCCCAGTAGGCGATACCGGCAGCGAGTTCGGCCAACCAGACCATCACCAGGAGCAACCAGCCGGCGCCGGTGGGCTGGTCGCAGATTGCGCTACCGCTCTGGCACAGCCCGACCTCGGTGGGCACCGCGCCGCTCAGCACCCGGCTGGCGATCTGAAGAGGGATCCCGACCACCAGAAGGTCGATGATCAGAGCCGCGACACGCGCCCAGAAACCGGCATATTGAACCGCCCCGTTCACCGGGCGGGCCCAGCCGTGGTTCGGCACCGGCGATCCGCCCGACGGTGGAGGCGGCGGGGGCGGCGGAAACGCGTCGGACATGGTTCAGACTCCCAGTGGTGTGCGCCAGTCGGCTTCGTGTCGGGTCTTCACGGTGCCCACCGAAGACCGCAGAGTCGACTCCGGAACCATGGTGGCGATTTCCCGCGCCTCGCGGTAGTGAACCACGTGGTGATGCACCTCGTCGAACAATCGACGACGCAGCGAGACCAGTTCATCAGGAGCGGCCTCGAGATAGCCGAACACAATCAGCGCAACCCTGAGATCGTCGGCCACCGGCCCCCGGCCGAACAGCGACGCTCGTCGTAGTGCCACCGCCACGGCACCGGCGATGGCATCGACCTCGTGCTCCCCCGGCGCCAGCACCAGGTCGTCGACGAAACGCCGGGCCAGCTTCAGCACATAACCCTGATCCGGACCCTGATTGCCGAACGCGGGACCGGTGGGCTGGTATACCTCGCCCACCACCTCACCGGGCCGATCGGCCAGCCACGCGCCTTCACGACGCGGCGGCGACTTGTAGACCTTTCCTGCGATGACGCCGGCGGGGACGAACTCGGGAGCTGACATGGGGACAATCGTAGCCAGCTACGCGTCTCGGGCCCGGGACGGGGCAGGGTCGTCATCGGCTAGGAGCAAGGCGTAGACGAGCGAGTCGATCAGGGCCTGCCACGAAGCCTCGATGATGTTCTCGCTGACCCCGATCGTCGACCACGACTGCCGGCCATCGGTCGATTCCAGGAGCACCCGGGTGACAGCCCCGGTGCCCTTCTGGGTGTCGAGAACACGAACCCGAAAGTCGGTCAGCGACACGCGTTTCAGGGCCGGGTAGCTGCCATCGAGGGCGCCGCGTACCGCCGCATCCAGCGCGTTGACCGGACCGTTGCCCTCCCCCACCGCGATACGACGCTCATCTCCGACCCACAACTTCACGGTGGCTTCGGTATCGACATCGACCGCGACGTCGTTCCAGGCACGCGCCCCGGCACCCGACCGGTGGTCCATCGACACACGGAACGATTCGAGGCGGAAGAACGGCTGTTCCCATCCCGCTGCGCCCCTGAGCAGGAGTTCGAATGATGCATCAGCGGCCTCGAAGTGATAGCCGGCGAATTCGAGTTCCTTCAGGGTTTCGATCACCTCACCGAACTTCGCCGCGTTGAGCTCGACACCGAGTTCGGCCGCCTTCATCTCGAGCGATGCCCGACCGGCCATCTCCGAGACGAGCACCCGGGTGCCGTTGCCGACCGCGTCGGGAGAAACGTGTTCGTAGGCATCTGGGCGCCGTTTGAGTGCGCTGGTGTGAAGACCGGCCTTGTGGGCGAAGGCGCTGGAGCCCACGTAGGGCTGCTGGGGATCGACGGTGAGGTTGACCGAATCGGCGACGCTGCGGGCCACCGACGTGAGCAACGCCATGCGTCCTTTCGGAAGCACTCGTATACCCATCTTCAACTCGAGGTTGGCGATGATCGGCACCAGATCGCAATTACCGACGCGCTCCCCGTACCCGTTGATGGTGCCCTGAACCTGAGTGGCCCCGGCCCTCACCGCGGCCAGGGCGTTGGCCACACCGCACCCGGTGTCATTGTGGAGGTGAATACCCACGCCGCAGTCGACATGGTTCACGATGTCGCGGACCGCCGACTCGATGTCGGGTGGCAGCGAACCGCCGTTGGTGTCGCACAGCACCACGCACTCGGCGCCGGCCATGGCGGCGGTCTCGACCACCCTCAGACTGAACTCGGGGTTGCGTCGATAGCCATCGAAGAAATGCTCAGCGTCGAACAGGACCCGCTTGCCCTGGCCCACGAGGTACTCGATCGAGTCGGCGACCATCGCCACACCCTCGTCGAGTGTGGTCTTGAGGGCCTCGGTGACGTGGTAGTCCCAACACTTGCCGACGATGCAGACCACGTCGGTACCCGCGCCGACCAGGTTGGCGAGGGTGGCGTCGGAGTCGACCTTTCCCTTGGCCCGGCGCGTCGATCCGAAGGCCACGAACTCACTGGTGGTGAGATCGAGTTCGGTTCGGGCCCGGCGAAAGAATTCATCGTCCTTGGGGTTGGCGCCCGGCCAGCCGCCCTCGACGTAGGCGACTCCCAGACGATCGAGCTCGCGTGCTATACGCAGCTTGTCGTCAACCGTGAGGGAAATCCCCTCGAGCTGTGACCCGTCGCGCAGGGTCGTGTCGTAGATGTCGACACTCGTGGGCCAGGACGGGTCGTGGCCGGCCTCGCGGCTGATCCTCACCTCACCCGAGGTCACGACACGTGCTCGTTCCACGACGCGTACTTGGCGTTACGGCCACGGACCACACCGGCGTAGGCCTCGGCGATGGCGACCGTGCGGGGCCCGGGGCAGGTCAGGGTACGATCGTCGACCGAGTTGACCGCGCTGACCTCGGCCGCGGTACCGCACACGAAGATCTCGTCGGCGACGTACAGATCGGAGCGCGCCAGATCGGCGATCCTCACCTCGTAGCCGAGATCACCCGCGAGCGACATCACGGTGTCCTGGGTGATACCGAGAAGCGCGCCCGACGACGGTGGTGGGGTGATCAACACGTCACCACACCCGACGAACAGGTTCTCGCCACTGCACTCGCTCACCAAACCGACCTTGTTGAGCATGATCGCCTCGTCATAACCGGCCCGCAGCGCCTCCATCTTGGCGAGGGTGGAGTTGGCGTAGTTGCCGGTGGTCTTGGAGGCCGGCGGCATGATGTTGTGGTCGTGGCGGATCCATGAGGAGATCTTCATGCGCACACCCTTGGTGACCGCATCATCACCCAGGTAGGCGCCCCATGGCCACGCCGCGATCGACAGATCAGTACGGCAGGCGCCGGTGGCCAGACCCATTTCGCCGTAGCCGTAGTAGGCGATCGGACGGACGTAGCACGACCGCAAACCACTGTCGGCCACCACGAGCTTGCACGCGTCGATGATCTCACCGACCGAATACGGCATGTCCATGCTGAGGATCTTGGCCGACTTGTACAACCGCTCGATGTGTTCAGTGAGTCGGAAGATCGCCGGACCGTCGTCGGTCTCATAGGCACGGATGCCCTCGAACACCCCGGTTCCGTAGTGGAGAGTGTGGGTGAGAACGTGGACGGTGGCGTCCTCCCACGGCACCATCTCGCCGTTCATCCAGATATGGGCGGTGGGTGTGATTGGCATGTGTGCCCCTCTCAGAGACGACCGACGATGAGATCGCCGATTTCGGTGGTGGTACCAGTGAGCGAATCGGGGTCGGAGCACGCCACACGAATGCGGTCGGCGGCCTCGAATTCACCGAGATGATCGAGCATCAACGCCCCCGACAGTACGGCAGCGGTGGGGTTGGCCCGGCCCGTTCCGACGATGTCGGGGGCGGATCCGTGCACCGGCTCGAACATCGAGACCGCTCCGGGATGGAGGTTGGCCGACGAGGCGAAACCGATTCCGCCGGAAACCGCGCCGGCCAGGTCGGTGATGATGTCACCGAACAGGTTGTCGGTGACGATCACGTCGTAGCGCGAGGGGTCCTCCACCAGGTGGATGCAACACGCGTCGACGTGGTTGTAGGCGGTGTCGATGTCGGGGTAGTCGGCCGCGACCTCGTTGAAGGCCCGCTCCCACAGGTCGCCGGCGAAGGTGAGCACGTTGGTCTTGTGGACAAGGGTGACATGAGAACGCCGGATCTTCGCCAAGTCGAAGGCATAGCGGATGCAACGCTCAACGCCGTGACGGGTGTTGACGGAACCCTGGGTGGCGACCTCGTGAGGAGTGAAACGGCGGAGGAATCCCCCCTCACCGACGTAGGCGCCCTCGGTGTTCTCGCGGATCACCACGAAGTCGTGAGAGTCGGTGACGAACGGACGCTGGTTTATGTAGAGATCCAGATCAAAACGCATCTTGAGCAACAACCCCCGCTCGATGATCCCGGCGGGAACATCAGGGGAGCCGACCGCGCCAAGGTAGAGCGCATCGAGCCCCCGCCATTCGTCGATGGTGCCGTCGTCGAGCACCACGCCATCACGCAGGTAGCGGGCTCCGCCGAGGTCATATCGCGTCAAATCGAGCTGGACCCCGGCCGCGGCAATCACCTTGAGTCCCTCGGCCACGACTTCGGGCCCGATGCCGTCACCGCCGACGACTCCTACCTTGTGGGTGCTCTGTTCGTTGTTCATCTCTTACTCGCTGGATCGCTGCTTGGGTCGATTGGGATTTGGCTGGGCCGGCTGGATCGTCCACCCGCTTCGGCGGCCGACAGGAATCGGGGCAAAAAGAAACCGTCCACGACGGTGGACGGTTGGTCAGCGCACGCCGGGCACCGGCGTGCGCTATCGAATTACGAGGCTCGTTGGAGGGTTCACGAGCCGTAGTTTATCCACATCGCACCGGAGAACTCAATCGGGTCCGATCGGCGGTGCCGGGCGTACGCAGAAGCGCCGAGACCGGTAGATTTCCGGGATGGCCGACGTACACCAGTTGTCCCAGAGCGCCTTCGACCGGCTCAAGGCCGAGCATGATGATCTCTGCACCCGCGGACGAATCGATATCGCCCGCAAGATCGAGGCCGCCCGCGAACTTGGTGATCTCTCCGAAAACGGCGATTATCACGCCGCCAAAGAGGAACAGGGCAAGATGGCCGGGCGTATCATGCACCTAGCGGCCATAATCGAGAACGCCGAGATCGTCGCCGACGGTGAGGGGGGCGGCGACGTCGTGCGGGCAGGGTCGATCGTTTCGGTGCTCTACGAGGGAGACGCCGAGCCCGAGCGTTTCCTGGTCGGTTCGATCGAAGAAAAACGCGACGACGTCATGGTCGTGTCGCCCGGCTCACCAATGGGCTTGGCGTTGCTCGGAGCCGCCATCAGCGATGCCGTCGAGTACGACTCACCCGGCGGGACCATCAAGGTCGAGATCGTCGCGATCGACTGACCGATGACGCCTGCGCCCCGGACCGGACCGGTGTTCGAACCTGCCGTACCCGAGATCGGCAAGCCTCCGTTGCCCCCGGGGCGCGAGGTCGAGTTGCCCGGGCGGGGTACCACCTTCATTCGTGAAGTGGCCGGGCCCGAGAGGGCTCCCGCGGTGGTGCTTCTCCACGGCTGGACGGTCACCGCGGCGCTCAACTGGTGCGGCGTGTTCGAGCCTCTCGGCCATCATGTCAACGTCGTCGCACTCGATCACCGAGGTCACGGCAGGGGTATCCGATCGCCTCGGAAGTTCAGGCTCGAAGACGCGGCCGACGATGTTGTCGCGCTCGCCGATGTGCTCGGGCTCGACAAGTTCGTCGCCGTCGGCTACTCGATGGGCGGTCCGGTCGCGCAACTCGTATGGCACCGACACCCGGAGAGAGTCTCGGGTCTGGTGCTGGTGGCCACATTTGCCCGCCAACCCAACAGCCGCGGCGAGGCCGGCACGCTGCGCACGATCGGCCTGACCGGCCGGGCATCACGCCTCGCCGGCCGCAGGCGCCGACTCGACTTGGTCACGAAGGCCGCCGCCAAGGATCCGGCCACTCTCACCCGACCGGCGTGGATGCTGTCGGAGGTGCGCACCGGTTCGGTGCCCATGATGCTCGAAGCCGCCGCCGCCATTGCCCGCTTCGACAGCCGCCCGTGGATCGGCGAGGTCGACGTACCCACCGGCGTGCTCATCACCGATCACGACGAGATCGTGCCACCCGACCGTCAACATCGACTCGCCTCACTGATACCCCACGCCGTGATCCGCCACGTTCCGACCGGCCACGACGGCTGCGTGGTCGAGAGCGACAAGTTCATCGGACCCTTCATCGAAGTCGTTCGCCACGCCTCCGGACTCGAGCCCACCACCGGAATCTGACCACCGACATCGAGTTCGACTTCTCGGCGTTGCCGGACGAGGACGCACCGGCCGTGTCCACCGAGCCGGCAGCCGACATCGCCGGTTCCGCCGCTACCGCGACGACCACGGTGCCCGTACAGATTCCCGACAACGCCATCGTCACCTGGACCAATCACAACCGCAACGCCACAACGTCATTCCGTCGATCGGCGGGGCCTTCGAGCCGATCCCCGCCGGCGAACTCGGCCCCGGCCGGTCGGCATCCCGCACATTTTCCTCCAGCGGTGACTTCCCCTACTACTGCTCGCTCCGCGGCACACCCCGCCATGGGATGAACGGGCTGATCGTGGTGGTCCCGGCAGCCTGACCCGCGGATCGGCGGGCGGACAGGCATACTGCCATCGTGTCGCCGAATCGACACCGACGGGGAGAATGATGAAACGACTATTGGTATTGGCGATGGCCGTGGCAACGCTCGCCACGGCGTGCAGCAGCACCGGATCGAATGGCACCTCGGCCGCACCGAGCACCACCGCGGCGACCACGACCACCACAACCACAACCACAACCGCGGCGCCCGCCACCACCGCTTCACCGACGACCACGGCAACCGCTCAGATTCCCGACAACGCGATCGACCTCACCGGGCGGGCCAAGGTCACCATCGACGTGAAGGACGACGCCTTCGTACAACGGGTCGCCGTGGTCACCGCAGGCACCATCGTCACCTGGAGCAACCAGGGCCTCAACGCCCACAATGTCATTCCGTCGATCGAGGGGGCCTTCGTGCCGATCCCCACCGACAAGCTCGGCCCCGGCCGGTCGGCATCCCGCACATTTCCCTCCAGCGGCGATTTCCCCTACTACTGCTCGCTCCACGGCACACCCCGCCACGGCATGAACGGTCGCATCATCGTGGTGCCGGCGGTCTGAACCACGGATTGGCGGTCCGGGGAGACATGTGACTACGGTCTCGCCGAATCGACACCGACGGGGGACAGCATGAAACGACTGCTGGTAGTGGCCGCGGCCATCGCGACACTGGCTACGGCGTGCAGCAGCACCGGATCGAGCGGCACCACGACCGCTCCACCGACCACCGCGGCACCGACCACCACCACCGCTCGACCGACCACCACGAGCGCCGCACCGACCACCACGGAGGCCCCACTCGAGGCCATTCGCGTGCCGGCCGACTACCCGACGATCCAGGGGGCGGTGGACGCCGCCAAACAAGGCGACCTGATCCTGATCGCTCCCGGCGTCTACCACGAGGCCGTCGTGGTCGAAACCCCCAATCTCGTGATCCGCGGTGAGGACCGCAACAAGGTGATCCTCGACGGTGAGTTCGATCCGGCGTTCGCCAACGGATTCATCGTGTTCGAGGACGGGGTGGCCATCGAGAACCTCACCACCAGGAATTTCGTGTCCAACGGCGTGTTCTTCACCGGCGACTACGCGTCGGACTTCATACTCCACGGTTATCGGGCCAGCTTCATCACCGCCCTCAACAACGGTGACTACGGGATCTACGCCTTCAACGCCGACTACGGCCTCATCGACAACAGCTACGCGTCGGGCTCTCCCGACTCCGGCTACTACATCGGCCAATGTCAGCCATGCGATGCCGTGATCAGCAACGTGATCTCGGAGAACAACACGCTCGGCTACTCCGGCACCAACTCCGGCGGCAATCTCTATGTTGTCAACAGCGAGTGGAGGAACAATCGCATCGGCATAGTGCCCAACACCCTCGACAGCGAGGAGCTCGCCCCCCAGCTCGGCGCGACATTCGCCGGCAACTGGGTGCATGACAACGGCAACCCCGACACGCCTCTCGGCAACAAGGTCTGGGACCTGGCCTACGGCATCGGGATCGTGGTCGCCGGAGGTCGCAACGATCTCGTCACCCGCAACCTCGTGACCGACAATCCCAACGGTGGCATCGGCGTGTCGCTGTTCGCCGACAAGAATTTCTGGCCGGCTAAGGACAACGTGGTGAGCGACAACGTCATCTCCGGATCCACATACGACCTCCTCCTGGTGGTCAAGGACCCCGACAAGGGCGCCAACGGCAACTGCTTCGAGGGCAACACCTTCAAAACGTCGCTACCGGCCAACATCGAGACCGTTGCGGCCTGCGGAGACGGCAAGGGCCCGATAGGCAAGGTGTTGAAGATCGGCTCTCTGCCCACGCCCGGCACCAGCATCGACTACAAGGACATCCCCGTTCCGGGTCCGCAACCCAACATGCCCAACGCACTCACCGCCCCGGCCGGTCCGGCCGATGTGCTACCCGAGGTCGACAACTTTGACATCAGTACGGTCACCGTTCCGAAGGGGTCCTGAACGACCGCCCCGACGACGGGCTCGCCTGCTTGTCGTCGGGGTCGCGACTCTCGCCCTTCTCGCCACCTCGTGTGCCCCCGACAACTCCCCGTCGGCGGGCCGGCCCGGTCCCAGCCCCGACTGGCTGGTCACCAGGGCCGGCGGTGCCGCGACCACGTTCGAGGTGGGCATCAGGTCGTTCAATCTGTCGGCCCGCAACATGGGTCTTCCGGCGCGGACCAGGTTCGGGGAGGGCGACCTGAAGTTCGAGGAGTTCTACACTCCCGCCACCGGCCTCGGGCCCGACTTCAATGCCCCCGGCTGCAACTCGTGCCACGTGGACAATGCCCGCCAGGCCGAAGCGGTCGGCGAAGGGCCGATCGAGGTGGGTCCGGTCGTCCACGTTTCGGCCCCGGGGGCCGCCGCCGGTATGGCGCCGTTCGACCTGCCCGGCTACGGAGTCAGGCTCCAGACCAAGGCCGTCGTCGGCCCACCCGAGGCCGAGATATCGGTGCACTGGACCGAATTCGCCGGCACCTACCCCGACGGTGTCCCCTACTCACTTCGCGAGCCCACACTCAAGATCGTCGGGCACCGTGGCCCCTTCCCGGCCGACACCCAGACCTCGCTGCGCATACCTCCCCAGGTGGCCGGTCCCGGCATGCTCGAGCTGATACCCGACGCCGACATAATCGCCGCGGCCGACCCCACCGACTCCGACCGCAACGGGATCTCCGGCCGGGTGCAGTGGACCACCGACACCGCCGGACAGCCTCGCGTCGGACGCCACGGATGGAAGGCCGAGAACTACGACCTCGTTCACCAGACTGCCGGTGCGCTGTACGACGACAGCGGCATCGCCAACTCGATCGCCACCCCCAATCTTCCCCCCGAGATCACCGACACCGAACTCGCCGATGTCGCCTTCTACGTGGAGGCCCTGGCGATACCGGCGGGGCGCGATGTCACCGACCCCGCGGTCGTGGCCGGTGCCCGCCTGTTCTCCCAGGTCGGCTGCACCGGTTGCCACACACCGACCCAGCAGACCGGTGACTCCTCGATTGCCGAATTCGCCGATCTCACCATCTACCCTTTCACCGACCTGTTGCTCCACGATCTCGGCCCGGGTCTCGACGACGATCGGCCGGTTCTGCAGGCATCAGGGGCCGAGTGGCGCACCGCCCCGCTGTGGGGCGTGGGGCTGCTCGAAACCGTGAACGGACAGCAAAGCCTGCTGCACGACGGCCGGGCCCGCAGCGTTGAAGAAGCGATCCTGTGGCACGGTGGGGAGGCCCGGGCCATCACCGATCAGTTCCGCAACCTCACCGCCGCCGACCGTGAATTGCTGATCGGATTCGTCAACAGCCGCTGAGCGGGTCAGCCGATGATGGCGTCAACGATGAAGAACAGAACGATCACCACCGTGGCGAGGGTGATGACACGCAGGAAGAACAGTGACCTCGGCCCCACCTCGGGCTGTGAATCTTCGACATCCCCGTTCATGGCCCCGGAGCCTAGAGCGTCGAGGCCGCTGACAACAGACGGAATCTCAAGCTGCCGGCCAGGCCCATCGGGTCGCCGCAGATGAGAACAGCTCTGGAGTTTTGATCATCCCGACCGCCCGCCGCGAAATCACTTCGAACGACGCGTTGCCGCGCACGGCCGAGACCATCTGCACCTTCGACCATGTCCCATCGTGGTACTTGTCACGTATGTTGCGCACCTTGTGAGCCGAGTCGACACAGCTCATGTACCACCGTTCACCCTGGGGTGTCCACACTCCCCACACCGGCATCGAGCGAGGCATCCCCCGCTGTGTTCACGCTCACAAACCAGTAGTTGCGGGGGTAGAAGAGTCGCTCCTCGGGGCATGGCCCGATCCTACGAAGTGAATCCCGCGGCCAAGGCAATCGACTCCGCGGCGGCAACCACGTCCGGTCCGAACACCGGCCCGGGATCATGTGTGAGACGCTGGATCGGCCCACTCACACCCACGGCCGCCGCCACCCTACCGTCGCCATCACGCACCGGCGCGCTCACCGACGCGACGCCTGCCTCTCGTTCCTCGACCGAGGCCAACCACCCGTCGGAGCCGACCTCACCCAGCAGCACGCGACCACCGGAGCCGAGTCCCAGCGGCAGGGACACCCCGGTGTCGACGATGGTACGGAGTCCGTGTGCCGACTCGAGCGATGCCAGGCAGATCCGTTGGTCGCCCTGGCGCACATACAGCTGAACCGACTCGCCGGTGCGGTCGCGGAGCCGTCGTAGCCCGGCCTCGGAAGCCTCGGCCAGCGGCCATCCCGAGGCGGCGGCGTGGCCCAGCGCCAGCAAACCCGCACCCAGGGCAAACCGGCCGTCCGTGTCACGTCGCAGGAATCCGTGGATCTCCAGCGCCGTGGCCAGTCGGTGCCCGGTGGGGCGTGCCAGCCCGGTCGCCTCGACCAGCGTCGCGAGCGACATCGGCCCGCCGGACAAGGCCTCGAGAATGACGACCACCTTGTCAATGACTCCGACACGACTTATCGTACGTTCCACAAGTTGGAATATATGTCTCATATATTGAGATAGTCAAGGACCACTCATGAGTCATCGAGAAACCGGAAGCACACCCCGAACCCTCAGCCAGAAGGTATGGGACCGCCACGTGGTCACTCCCGGCATCGGCGGTCAACCCGACCTCCTCTACATCGATCTGCACCTCGTCCACGAGGTCACCTCGCCCCAGGCCTTCGACGGACTCCGCCTCACCGGACGGCGGGTGAGGCGCCCGGAGCTGACCGTCGCCACCGAGGACCACAACGTCCCGACCTCTGACACCGACCGACCGATCGCCGACGAGGTCAGCCGGATCCAGGTCGATACCCTCCGGCGCAACACCGCCGAGTTCGGAATACAGAATTTCGCCATGGGCGACCCCCGCCAGGGCATCGTCCACGTGATCGGCCCTGAGCAGGGATTCACCCAGCCCGCCATGACCATCGTCTGCGGCGACAGCCACACCGCCACCCACGGTGCCTTCGGTGCGCTCGCCTTCGGGATCGGCACCAGCGAGGTCGAGCACGTACTGGCCACCCAGACGCTTCCCCAGGCCCGTCCCGGCACCATGTCGATCACCGTCGACGGTGAACTACCGCCCGGCACCACCGCCAAGGACGTCATTCTGGCCATCATCGGTCGGATCGGGACCGGCGGCGGTATCGGCAGGATCATCGAATACCGCGGCGAGGTGATCCGCGGCCTCTCGATGGAGGGCCGAATGACCGTGTGCAACATGTCGATCGAGGGTGGGGCCAAGGCCGGATTGATCGCCCCCGACGACACCACCTTCGAGTACCTGTCGGGCCGTCCCCATGCCCCGACCGGTGCCCGCTGGGAGGCGGCGGTCGCCGACTGGAAAGACCTCACCACCGACGACGGTGCCGTATTCGACGAACAGGTCGTACTCGACGGCTCCGAGATCGTCCCCCAAGTCTCATGGGGCACCAACCCCGCTCAGGTCATGGCGCTCCACGGCACCATCCCGTCGCCTGACTCGTTCGCCGACCCCGGCCGGCGCGAAACCGCGGCTCGGGCCCTCGAATACATGGGGCTGACCCCCGGCACGGCCATGACCGATGTGAGGGTCGACACCGTGTTCATCGGGTCGTGCACCAACAGCCGCATCGAAGACCTGCGAGTCGCCGCCGCGGTCGCCCGAGGGCGCCGGGTCGCCGACGGGGTGCGCACTCTCGTCGTGCCCGGCTCCGGTCTCATCAAGGCCCAGGCCGAGTCCGAGGGGCTCGACGAGATCTTCCGGGTCGCCGGCTTCGACTGGCGTGAGCCCGGGTGTTCGATGTGCCTGGCCATGAACCCCGACAAGCTGAGCCCGGGCGAACGGTCGGCCAGCACCTCGAACCGCAACTTCGAGGGCCGTCAGGGCCGCGGGGGACGCACCCACCTCGTCTCCCCCGCCGTCGCCGCCGCCACCGCCATCGCCGGCACCTTCGCCACGCCCGCCGATCTACCCGGAGCATCATCATGAAAGCCGTGCACATCATCTCGGGCACCGCCGTGCCGCTCGACCGCACCGACGTGGACACCGATCAGATCATCCCCTCCGATTGGCTCAAACGCGTCGAGCGCACAGGGTTCGGCAAGGGCCTGTTCTCCGAATGGCGCGACGACCGCGACTTCGTGCTCAACGACGAACGCCACGTCGGCGCCAACATCTTGATAGGCGGCACGAACTTCGGCACCGGCTCCTCCCGTGAGCATGCCGTGTGGGCGATCCAACAATACGGATTCGATGCCGTGATCTCCCCCCGCTTCGCCGACATTTTCGCCAACAACTGCACCAAGAACGGCCTGGTACCGGTCACCGTCGATGCCGAGTTCGGTGCCGCGCTCATGGCCGCCGTGCAAGCCGACCCCTCGCTCGAGATCACGATCGACGTGGAGCGGCTCACAATCGAGGCACCAGCCGCGAGTATGGAGGCCACGTTCGCGCTCTCCGCCGGCGTGCAGGACCGATTTCTCCAGGGTCTCGACGACATCAGTCTCACCATGCGCCACCTCATCGACATCGACGACTACGAGTCGGCCCGGCGCTCTTGGCTACCGACCACGTCGTGAGATGAGTGCTGCCGACGGGTTCGCCGCGACCGCGACCACCTATGACCGCGCCCGTCGCGGGCTCATCCCCTGCTTCGATCGTTTCTACGGCACGGCCATCGACCAGCTCGACACGGCCGGCCGGCCGATCCGCCGCGTTCTCGACCTCGGCGCCGGTACCGGTCTGCTCGCCGCGATGGTGGCCTCCGCCCACCCGGAGGCGAGCCTGGTGCTCATCGACGAGGTGCCCGACATGCTCGAGCAGTCGCGGTTGCGTCTGGTCGGCGTCGATGCCGAGTACGTGCTCGCCTCGTTCGCCGATGACCTACCGGCCGGCCCCTTCGATGCCGTCGTGTCCGCTCTGGCGATCCACCACCTGCAGGACCGAGCCAAGCAGGACCTCATGTGCCGGATCGCGAACGTGTTGACGCCGGGCGGGATCTTCGTCAACGCCGAGCAGGTCGCCGCGGCCACGCCCGACCTCGACGCCCACCAGATCGCCTGCTGGCGACGCACGGTGGTGGCATCCGGGGTGAGCGCCGATGACCTCGCCGCCGCCGATCGGCGTATGACGGCCGACATCTGTGCCCCGGTGGAAGCCCAGTTGAACTGGCTGCGAGACGCCGGATTCATCGACGTCGACGCCCCGTTCCGCGACGGCCGATTCGCGGTGCTCCGCGGGCGCCGCTGACCCCCACCGCGGCGAGCAGGAATCAGGCCGCGGCCGTCGAGTGAGAATTCGGGCGCGAGAAATCCAACGGATCCGGGAACCGGGGGGCGCCGGCTCTCGTCACAGGTGTGTTCCCACACGAGAGCCCCGGAGACGTCAAGTGCGCAGAGTCCTCATTGCCATCGCAGCCCTGGGCCTGGTGGCCTCGGCCTGCAGCACCGACAAGCCGTCAGCCGGCGGCCCGGCCGGAACCACACCAGCCGCATCAACGGCGACCACAGATCCCGTGGTGATCAAACTGGGCGACCAACAGATCGTGCTCACATCGTCGTTGTCGGGCTTCGGCAGCTGCGACGCCCTGCTCGAGCACCTGCGAAACACCGGTGCCGAACACGTCGGCCCCTACGGCTTCGATTCCGGGAACTGGTACGGCGGCCCGACCCCCCTCGCTGCGGACGGTGTGGCCACCCCGGGCCGTGCCGGTGGGGTGCCGACCGCCACGTTCGCGGCGTCGACTGATCGCTCGGTCGACGGGACGGCGTCAGGAACCGGCGCTGCCTCGGCGGCTCCGGCCCAGGAGGTGGCCGGCACCGGCGCCAACCTGGTCGAGGGCGTCGATTTCTCGGGCACCAACATCCAGGAGACGGGTGTCGACGAAGCCGACATCATCAAGACCGACGGTCGACGGATCTACGTCGTGTCGAGCGGTCAGCTCGTGGTGGTCGATGTGGCCACCAGAGCGGTGATCGGCCGGGTCGATGTGGTGACCGGCTCGACCGCCGAACTCTTCGTGAGCGGCAACGAGATCCTCTACATCACCAGCGATTGGCCCAGCGGCCCCCAGCCGGTCGATGTGGCCTTCGAGGGAGACGCCTCCACCAGCGAAAGCGGAGTCGGCGGACCGGCTCCCCGCATCGCCGTGGGTGAACCGGATCCCAACGCCTATTCACCCCTCACGACGATCATCCGCATCTCCGTGGCCGCCGACGGCACCCCATCGATTCGCGAGAGCCTTGCCGTGCCGGGCGACTACGTGAGCAGCCGGGCCGTTAACGGCACCGCCCGTATCGTGCTGCGTTCCGATCCGCAGAACCAGATCCCGTTCGTCTACCCGGCCGGCCCGGCCGGCGAAAAGCGGGCCGAACAATCCAACCGTCAGGCGCTGCTCGACTCACAGCTCAGCGACTGGCTGCCGTCCTACACGCTGCTCGATGCCACCGGCCAAGAAGTCTCCACCGGACTCCTCCCCGACTGCAACCACACCGAGGCCCCCACCGAGTTCTCGGGTTTCGGCGTGGTGTCGGTTCTCACCCTCCCCATCGACGGGCCGATCGATCCGACGAATACCTCGGCGGTGCTCGCCCCTGGTGAAACGGTCTACGCATCCCGCGATTCGCTCTACGTCACCACCACCCGGTGGCTCGACAGCACCGAAGTGGCCGACGAGACCCAATGGCAGAGGGTGAGCGACGCCCGCCGGACCTCGATCCACCGTTTCGACATCAGCTCCGCTTCGGGGGCCGCCTACGTGGCATCCGGTTCTGTGCCGGGCGACATTCGCGACAAGTTCGCGCTATCCGAATTCGACGGCTACCTCCGTGTGGTCTCGTCCACCGGACAGGCCTGGGACAACTCGTCGGAGAGCACTCTCCATGTCCTGAAGCTGGCACCCAGCAGCCTTGATCAGGTCGGCAGCGTCGGCGACATGGGCAACGGCGAGGCGGTGCAGTCGGTCCGATTCGAGGGGACCACCGGCTACGTCGTCACGTTCCGACAGGTCGACCCGTTCTACACGCTCGACATCTCCGACCCGACCAACCCACGGGTGGTAGGCGAGCTGAAGATCCCCGGGTTCTCGAGCTATCTCCACCCGATCGGCAACGGCATGGTAATCGGTGTGGGCACGGCGGCCGACAAGAGCGGCCGCACCACCGGGGCCAAGGTCTCGCTGTTCGACGTCACCGACCTGGCCAACCCACGCGAGGTCGCGACCTGGGTGGCGCCCGATGGCTGGAACAACGTCGGATGGGATGCCCGCTCGTTCCTGTGGTGGGGAGCCGAGAACACAGCCGTGATTCCCGTGACGCTCACGTCGCAGAATTGGTCGGGTGCGGTGGTCCTGAAGGTCGCCGACGGTCAGATCACCGAGATGGGACGTATCGACCACATCGATCCGGGTGAGGTACCCGGCCGGACCGACTGCTCCGAACTCGACTCCACCGACATCCCTCCCCCCGGCCAGAACGAGTACGAGAGCGAACTACCGTACGTGGTGGCCGACGGCTCCGCGAAGATCCTCATCTGCAATCAGGGCGACAAGGGCGGGGCCGGCGGCTACGACTGCACCTCCGACCCGTGGTTCCAGACCGAAGCAGCCAGACTCGGCATCGATCTCACCGAAGGTCAGCGCATCGAAGTGTGCCGGCCCAGCGGCGGAGATGTCCATCAGATCGCCCGCACAATGATGCTTCCCGGAGGCGAGTTGTGGTCGATGAGCATGACGTATGGCGACCTCTCCGGTCGGCAAGCGGCGAGACTGCAGGTGAACGACCTCACCTCTCTCGACCGGCTGGCGGTGCTCGATCTCTGAGCCGCCCGCGGGCTCTCCCCCGGTGTCGTGCGGCCTTCTCGGAGGCCGTACCGGCCGCGTGCGGTAGCTTCGATGTCGAGAGTTCACACCGGAGGCACCGATGACCAGGACCGTCGAACGAATCGTCAAACTGCTCAAGATCGGGCTGATCGGAGCCTTGGCCCTCGCCATCGTGCGCCGTTTCCGCGGTGGTGGACGTGCGGAGGTCACCGGATCGGCCCGGTGGCACCCCCTCGGGGAGCCGACACCACCGCCGGCCCGAAGCGGACCGGTGAGGTTCACCGAGGCGACATCGACCTCCGACGACGAACCGACCGACCCGGCCACCAAGACCGCGACGGCGGCCCGGACCTGGGTCGAACCCGTCGATGGCATCTGCCCGGCCAGTCATCCGATCAAAGGGAACGCCGACTCGGGTATCTTCCACATCCCCGGTGGCACCTCGTATGAGCGCACCACGCCGGAACGCTGCTACGGGTCTGCCGCTGATGCCGAAGCCGACGGGTTCAGGCAGGCCAAGCGCTGAACTCGTCAAGGGCGCGATCAGGACAGATCGATGGCCTTCACCGACTGGATGTGGGGATTCGAACACAGCACATCCTGCACGGCAGGCGGAACCGGGCCGGCGGTGGCCACCACCATCAAGGCGGCCACTCCCTCGGCCGTCTCACCGATGTGCATGTTGGAGATGTTGATGCCGGCGTCGCCCAGCGCCGAGCCGACGACTCCGACCATCCCGGGGGTGTCATCGTTGCGAACCACCAACATGTTGCGACCGGGTCTGATTTCGAGGCTGTGACCGTCGAGGCCGATCAGACGAAACCCACCATCGAGAGAAGAGATGGTGCCGGTGAGCGAATGCCCACCGCCGCGCAAGGCGATGATTCCCGCACGTGACTTCGCGTCATCGACGGTGATCGTGCGCACCTCGAGGCCGCGTTCACCGGCGAGGGCGAGGGCGTTGACGAAGCTGGCCGGCTGATCGGCCACCCGCGCCATGAGCCCTTTCACCGCAGCCAGCACGGCATACCGGGTGTCGACGCCGGCCACATCTCCTCTGAACTCGACGTCGAGCGAGTCGGGTAGGCCATCGACGAGGAAGGCGAAGATCGATCCGAGCCTCTCGGCCAGCGGCAAAAACGGCTTGAGAGTCTCCGATGCCTCACTGGCATCGACGTTCACGGCGAACGGAACGAAATCGCCGGCGAGAGCCAACAGGACCTGCTCGGCAATCGTGATGCCGGCCTTGTCCTGGGCTTCACGCGTCGATGCCCCGAGATGAGGGGTCACCACCACGCCGGGCACACCGAACAGTGGCGAGTCGACGCACGGTTCGGTCTCGAACACATCGAAGGCCGCCCCGGCGACTCGTTCCTCGCGGATCGCCTCGGCGAGAGCCGCCTCGTCGACAATCCCACCGCGGGCCACGTTGACCAACCTGAGACCGGGCTTGACCCCGACCAGGAGTTCCTTGCCGATGAGCCCGATCGTGTCCGGGGTCTTGGCGACGTGGATGGTGACAAAATCGGCGGTTGCCATCAACTCCCGGAGATCGAGCAGTTCGATGCCGAGCTTGCGCGCCACCTCCGCCGACACGAAGGGGTCGTAGGCCACGATCTTCATGCCGAAGGCCGCCGCCCGGTGAGCAACGAGTTTGCCGATGCGCCCGAGCCCGATCACGCCGAGGGTCTTGTTGCTGAGTTCGACGCCCTCCCACTTCGAGCGCTCCCACCGGCCGCCGGTGAGTGCGGCGTGGGCCTGAGGGACGTTGCGGGCCTGGGCCAGGAGCAGTGCCATGGTGTGCTCGGCCGCCGAAAGCGTGTTGGCCTGCGGCGCGTTGACGACCATCACCCCGCGGTCGGTCGCCGCCGCCACGTCGACGTTGTCGAGACCGATCCCGGCCCGGCCGACCACCGTGAGATCGGTGCCCGCCGACAGAACTTCGGCCGTCACCCGGGTGGAGGACCGGATGATCAGTGCCGACGCTCCCGGCACCGTGGCGACCAATTCTTCGGGGCCGAGCCCGAGCTGGACGTCGACCTCGTGGCCGGCCTCCCTGAGCGACTCGAGACCGGCCTCTGCGATCTTCTCTGTGACGAGGATTCGTGACATGACGACAATCATTACCGGCACCCGGGGACTCACCAACCACTGGGCCCGCGAGTTTTGTCGGTGATCGTCCGGCCGGGCGCGTTCAGGGCGAGAGGGCCCGGTGGAGAAAAGCCGCCACCTGCTCGCGCGGCACCGGGTCGCCCGGGCAGAACATCCGCACGCCGCAGCCTCGGGTGATGCCGGCCGCGGCGATTCGCTCAATGTCCGCCTCGAGCGTCAATCCATCGTCGTCGTCGAACGTGTTGCCCACGGCCGGCGGAAGGTCGAGGGCACGGGCAATCAGGGCCGCCATCTGGGCACGAGTGAGTGTCATGTTCGGACAGAACAGGCGCGGGCCGCATCCCTTGGTGATTCCAGCGGCGGCGAGGGCATTGATGGCGTCTTCGTGGGTCGAGCCGGTGTCGTCGTCGAATCGATCGATCGTCGACGGCGGGAGGCGCAGGGCCCTCGTCAACATCGTGGCGGCCTCGCCGCGGGTGAGGATTCGCCGGGGGCAGAATTCGTCACCCCACGGTGGGTTGCATCCGCGGGTGATGCGTTCGGTTCCCAACCACGCGATGTCGTCGCTGAACGTCGAAGCGGCGGGCACGTCCCAGAAGCCAGATGGCGGCAACGACTGCACCAACGGTGGTGGCGGCTCGGCCGGCGTCGACAGTTCGGCATCGGTCGGGATTCCGGCTTCGCTGAAACGGCTCCCTGCGTTCCAGATCATCCAGCCCAGACCGAGAGCATCGGCGGCATCGATCTGGGCCCGCAACTGTGTCGGACCGTAGCCACCGAAGTCCTGCAACCACGGCCGCAGCACGGTCGCCGAGCCAACCAGACGGTCGAGCCCATTGCGGCTCGCGGCGGCGACCACCGGGCCGGGGTGATCGGCCGGGACCGAGAAACCGAACCACCCCGCGCCCCAGTGGTTGGGGTAGACCATCGGCGAGACCACGTCGATCACACCGGCCAACGCCGTGAGTTGCTGACCGATGCCACCGTCGCCGTTGATCGAGGTGATGAAACCGAAGATGTCGGCACCGACGTCACACGATGACGGCAGCGTGGCTCTGGCCTCGGCGAGGAACCCCGTGATCGTGGCGACCCTCACGTCGGGGCTCGATCCGCCGTCGAAACGGACACCAGCGGAGACCCCGTCGGGGAAGCGCACGTAGTCGAACTGCACCTCTTGGACGCCGGCCGCGCAGGCCTCGGCCGCTAGTTCGAGTGCGTAAGCCCTCGCATCGGGGTCGGTCGGGTCGAGGAAGACCTGACCGTTCTTCGTGTAGGGGCCACCCGTGGTCGCGTTCCAGGCCGCCATCTCGGGTATCGACCGGCCGGCCACCGGATCCTGGAAGGCGACGATGCGGGCGATCACTGCGAGACCGTGGGCGTGGGCCTCGTCGACAACGGCGGGAAGACTCCAGCGAGACAGGATCGACCCGGCCCTGGCGCCCCACACTGAAGCCGACGACGGGTACACCCGACCCGACTCGTCCTTGATGTCGAGCACCACGGCGTTGAGCGACGTCCGGTCGGCAAGAGCGAGAAGTTCCTGCCATCGGGGGGTCCCGGGGATCGAACCGGCGATGTGAATGGCCCTTCGTACCGGTGAGGCGAGTACGACCACCACGCGGTCTCCGCCGCCTGCCCACTGAATCGAACGGTCAGGATGGGAGGGGTGGGTGATGGTGATGGTGCCCGGACCGACCCCGAAGAGCCTGACCCGCCCGGCCGAGTCGGTCACGCGCTGGGCCCGGCCGAGCCTGACATCGGCCCCCGCCACCGGGCTGCCGCCGCGATCGAGCACGAACACGTCGAGCCGGGAATCGCCGGCGGCAGCGGCGCGTGGCACCGAGCCTGCAGTGGTGACGAAGACACCCGCCGCCAACATGGCGAATGCGAGATGCACGACGAGAAAGCGCGTGCGCATGGTGTGGATGATAGACGGCCGTCGGGGGCGGTCCGTTCAGCGTCGGATCTCGACCGTGGGCAGCGGGCCGTCGGGCTCGAATCCCAGTATCTCCCCGAAGAACGCGAGTTCGGCCTCGAGCGCGGCGACGATGTTGTCGGCCGAACGGAATCCGTGCTGTTCGCCCTCGAAGAGCAGGTAGGCCACGGGCACACCCCGGGCCTCGAGCGCGGCGACGATCATCTCGCTCTGATTGGGTGGCACGATGCGGTCCTCCCCACCTTGGAGCACGATCATCGGCCGGTCGAAACCGTCGACGTGGTGAATGGGCGAGCGTGCCTCGTAGACCTCACGCGCGTCGGGCCAGGGACCGACGAGAGTGTCGGTGTAGCGCGCCTCGAACTTGTGGGTGTCGGTGGCCAATGCCGCCAGATCAGCTACCCCGTAGCGGCTGGCCCCGACCGCGAACACGTCGTAAAACGCCAGAGCCGACAGCACCGTGAACCCGCCGGCGGAACCGCCACGGATCATGAGCCGGTCGCTGTCGGCGTCACCACGCTCGGCGAGATGACGGGCCGCGGCGACACAGTCGGCGACATCGACCACTCCCCACTGACCGTCGAGCGCCCGCCGGTAGGCACGGCCGTAACCGGTGGACCCGCGGTAGTCGACGTCGACCACCCCGATGCCGCGCGAGGTCCAGTAGAGGATTCCGAGCTGGATCTGACGCCGGGCCTGGGCGGTGGGGCCACCGTGGGCGAGAACCAACAGAGGTGGACGCTCGTTGCCGGGAGCGACGAATGCCGGATTGGTCGGCGGGAACCAGAGTGCGTGGGCGACGGCGTCACCGTCGGTCGCAAACGTGAGGGGGGTCGGCTCGACGATCAGGTCGGCAGCGATGGGCAAGTCGCGAAACGTCGTGGGCACCTCACGTTCGATGCCGCCGTGATCGCCGAGTCGGACCGTGACGATGGCCGGCTCGTGGCCCCATCCGGCACCGACGTAGGCAATGCCGTCGGAGGTGGCCTGCATCGAGGTGATCGACGTGTCGGGGATGGCGAGGGTGCGGCCGTCGACCACCAATTCGTCGCCCGCCGGCATGCCGGCGACAGCCACCACATGATCGCCGCTCACCGCCCACCGTTGCATGCCGAACACCCAGGGCGGGGTGGCGATCTCGAAGGGACCGACCAGTTCCGGGGTGAGTTCACCGGTTTCGGTGTCGACCCGGTGGAGATTCCACCATTCGTCGCGGTCGGTGCACACCATCAGGTGGCCGGTGGGGGTCCAGCCCGGCTCGCACAACGCCTCGGCGCCGTCTCCGACCAGTTCCCGGGGGCCGATGACCCGACCATCGCAGAACCCGGCGATCCAGAGTTCGGTGACGTCCCATGGCATCGACGGGTGATCCCAGGAGATCCACACCAGCTGCCTGCCATCGGGTGAGAGTCGTGGTGCCATCACGAAGTCGCTGCCCTGCCAGAGCACGGAGACGTCGAGCGATCCGTCGGTGGGCACCGCCACCAGCTCGTTGACCGGTTCGCCCAGGCCGTCGTGACGCTCGCGGACCGCGATCAGCCAACGGCCGTCCGGGCTGACACCGAAGTCGGCGTGTCGGTGGCCTCGATCCGATGGGGGTTTCGGGGTGAGGGGCACCGGACTGCCGCCCGGAACGAGTCGACGGATTCTCTGATCGGAGTGCTCGACGTAGTAGAGAACGTTGTCTGCCACCTGCCAGGCCCCGCCGCCGTACTCGTGGACGAGGGTGCGCACGTATGCATCGGGCGGGGTGATCTCCTCGGTTCGACCGTCACGGCGGCGCATAACGGCGGTTCTCCCACCCTCGTCGGGTCGGGCCTCCGACCACCAGAGATCGTCGCCGTCGACACGCAGTTCGCCGACGCTCACCGCGCCGCTCACCAGCGAAGCGGCCGAGATGGTCGACCGCCACTCGCCGTACGGCCTGACCGCGGGGCCGACAGCCGCACTCACGACCGGCCGAGCAGATCCGCCATGCGGCCGACGCCGTCGACCAGGTCGTCGTCTCCGAGGGCGAACGACAGGCGGGCGTAGCCGGGAGCGCCGAACGCCTCGCCCGGAACGATCGCCACCTTGGCCTCGTCGAGGATCACCGTCGCCAACTCGACCGTGCTGGAGACCGAGCGACCGGCGATCTCACGACCGACCACGGCCTCGAACGACGGAAACGCATAGAACGCTCCCTGGGTTTCGGGGCAGACGACGCCACTGATCTCGTTGAGCATCCGGTGCATGATCCGGCGACGACGGTCGAAGGCCGACCGCATCTGCGCCACCGCGTCGAGCGGACCGTCGAGCGCGGCCGCCGCGGCGACCTGGGCGATGTTGTTGACGTTGCTCGTGGAGTGTGACTGCAGGTTGCTAGCTGCCTTGACCACGTCGTTCGGGCCGATCATCCACCCGACCCTCCACCCGGTCATGGCGTAGGTCTTGGCCACACCGTTGAGCACCACACAGCGGTCAGCCAGTTCGGGCACCAGCACGGGCATCGAGTGATGGACGGAGTCCCCGTAGACGAGGTGCTCGTAGATCTCGTCGGTGACGACCCAGACGCCGTGTTCGACCGCCCATCGACCGATGGCCTCGATCTCGTCGCGGGGATAGACGGCCCCGGTGGGGTTCGAGGGCGAGACGAAGATCAACGCCTTGGTGTGGGGAGTACGAGCCGCTTCGAGCTGGTCGACCGTGACCCGGAATCCGGAGGCGGCATCGGTGGGCAGGACGACGCTGGTGGCACCGGCCAGCGCCACCGGTTCCGGGTAGGTGGTCCAGTAGGGGGACGGGAGGAGCACCTCGTCGCCCGGATTGAGCAGGGCCTGCAGGCAGTTGTAGACCGCGTGTTTACCGCCGTTGGTGACGATCAGGTTGGCGGGATCGACCTCAAGGCCGCTGTCGCGCATCGACTTGGCGACGATGGCGTTCTTGAGTTCCGGCAGGCCGCCGACGGCGGAATACTTGTGGTTGCGGGGATCACGACAGGCCTCGACCGCTGCCTCGACGACGTAGTCAGGTGTGGCGAAATCGGGTTCACCCGCCCCGAATCCGATCACGTTCTCGCCCGCGGCCTTCATGGCCTTGGCCTTGGTTGTGACGGCGAGGGTGGCCGACGGAGCTATCGCCCCGACCCTTCGAGAGATTCGGTCCATGCTCATTGCACGCTCGATTCCGGAGACGACATCAGTGGCGATGCTGCCATTTGGCAGCGGGTGAAGCGTAACCACGCACACCCCGCCCGTGCCGCCGAAATTCGTTGTCAAATACGCACCGCATCGGCCGTGGAGCTGCGAGAGTGTGCGGGTGAGCATTCCAGACATCTCCATTCCCTCCGACATGCTTCCCGCCGACGGTCGATTCGGAAGCGGGCCGTCGAAGGTTCGCCCGGAGTCGGTGCGTTCGCTCGCCGACCATGCGGTCGACTACATGGGCACCTCGCACCGCCAGATCGCGGTGCAGTTCATGGTCGCCGGGCTTCGCAACGGTCTGTCGGAGTTGTTCTCGGCCCCGGACGGCTACGAGATCATCCTCGGCAACGGTGGGGCCACCGGCTTCTGGGACTGTGCCACGTTCGGGCTCATCGAACAACGCTCCCATCACCTTTCCTTCGGCGAGTTCGGCAGCAAGTTCGTCAAGGCCACCAGGACCGCCCCGCATCTCGATGAACCGTCGGTCGCCGAGTCCGACACCGGCACCCATCCCGCGCTCGCCGTCGTGGACGGGGTGGATGCCTACTGCTATCCCCACAACGAGACCTCCACCGGTGTGATGATCGATCCGGTGCGCGTCGACGACACCGACGCCGTCATGCTCGTCGACGCCACGTCCGGGGCCGGTGGCCTGCTGTTCGACCCGGCGGCCACCGACGTCTACTACTTCTCACCCCAGAAGGCCTTGGCCTCCGACGGTGGCCTGTGGATCGCCATGATCTCACCGATCGCAGTCCAACGCATCGAGAGGATCCACGCGACGGGTCGTTGGTGCCCGGCGTCGCTCGATCTGAAAATCGCTCTCGACAACTCTCGTAAGGATCAGACCTACAACACGCCGGCACTGTCCACCATCTTCATCACCGCCAAGACGGTCGAATGGTTCAACGAGAATGGGGGCCTTCCGTGGGCCGCGGGTCGTAGTGCCCGGTCGGCCGCCCACCTCTACGGATGGGCCGAGCAGAGCGAGGTCGCGTCCCCATATGTCCGGATCGAATCGCAACGCAGCCCCGTGGTCGGCACCATCGACCTCGACGACTCTGTCGATGCCGACATCGTCACCAAGGTCCTGCGGGCCAACGGCATCGTCGATACCGGCGGCTACCGCAAGCTGGGCCGCAACCAGCTTCGTATCGGCATGTTCCCGGCCGTCGACCCCGACGACGTGTTGGCCCTCACCGCTTGCGTCGACTACGTGATCGAGCACCTCGCCTGAACGTCAGGGGGATCACGAAGGTGCCGACCGACTGCTAGATGACGGCGAGGATTGCGCCGTTCCAGAGCACCACCGCGAGGTACCAACCGGACGCGGCCGCGAGCGCCAGAGCGGAGATTCGGGACTCGCGGGATCGCATCAGCAACATGGCGATGACTATCAGTACCGCCGCCTTGAGCAGCGACACCTGCCATAACCCGTCGATCAGGGGTTGTACGAAAGGGTTCCCCTCGACACCACCACGGCCGAGGACCGCTGCTGTGGTGATCACATCGATGACGTTGAGCACCACCAGAGCGAAGTACATCATCCATCGCTGGTCGGTCAAAGCACGACGGATCGTGACCACGGCGGGGCCGCTCATCATCTGTTCTCCACTCCACTTCGCCCTGAGTGGTCGACCCTACAGCGTCCGATCAACCAAGAAAAGCCACGCTACGTACTGCTTAATACCACTCAGAGCACCAAAAGCGTTCAATCTCGGTTGAGCAGGACCGCCGGGAGGTCGTCACTTCGACTCAATCGCCGGCATTGACGTGCCGATGATCGGGCAACGGCCATTTTCCCAGGAGTCGCGATGACCGCCGTCCAATTCACCAGAGCATGGATCCGCAGCCACGCAGGCAGCGAACGCGGGGCCAACCTCATCGAGTACGCATTGCTGCTGGTCCTGATCGCGCTTGTGGCGATCGGTGCCGTGGCCGCGCTCGGCAACGGCACCTCGTCGCGTTACTCCAACATCACCTCCCAGCTGGGCTGATCATCCGGCTGCCGCGAATGGCAAGCCCTCTGGATCAGCGAGGTTCTCGCGGTAGCCCAAGCACCCTTTCGCCGATGACATTGCGCTGCACCTGACTCGAGCCGCCGTAGATCGTGTGGGCCCGGCTGAACAGGAACATCCGCTGTTCCGCGTCGAGTGGGTAGTGCCTCCCGCCGTGGCCGTCGTGGGTCGACCTCGAGTCGACCATGCCCGATGTGCCTCGCACCATCATCGCCAGCTCCCCCAGATGCCGGTGCCAACTGGCCCAGTAGAGCTTCATGATCGACATCTCGGGCCCGGGAGCACGGTCGTTGGTCAGAGCGGTGAGCATTCTGAGCTGATTGAACCGCAGGATCTCAAGCCTGATGTGACTCTCCATGAGCTCCTGGCGAACCACCGGATCGTCCCATCGACCGTTACGTTTCGCCAGATCGAGCAGCGCCTCGAACTCGCGACGAAAGCCGGCCTGCCGCCCCAGTGTGCCGGCGCCTCGCTCGAAGGCGAGTGTGCCCATGGCGACCTTCCAGCCGTTGCCGACACCACCCACCACCAGATCGGCATCGGTCAACGCATCGTCGAAATACGTCTCGTTGAACTCAGCCCCACCGGTGATCTGGACGATCGGACGAACCTCGATACCCGGTTGATTCATGGGTACCAGCAGATACGAAAGGCCGCGGTGACGCGACGATTCCGGGTCGGTCCTCACAATGGCGAAGATCCAGTCGGCGAACTGTGCCAGCGAGGTCCACACCTTCTGTCCGTTGATCACCCACCGACCGTCGACCAGGTCGGCCCTGGTCCTGACGTTGGCCAGATCGGAGCCGGCGTCGGGCTCGGAGTAGCCCTGACACCACAATTCGTCACCGGAGAGGATGCCGGGCACGAATCGCTGCTGCTGTTCCGCCGATCCGAACATCATGAGCGTGGGCCCGAGAAGGGTGAGCCCGAGGTTGGGTATCCGGCCGGGGGCGCCGGCCTCGACATAGGTCTTGTGGAACACGACCTGCTCGACGAGCGAGCACCCCCGTCCACCGATGGATTCCGGGAAGTCGATCCCGAGCCAGCCTCCCTTGGCCAGCTCGCGCTCCCACTCGATCTGGAGCTCCGGGGCGATGTCCTCCTGCCCGGTGAGACCGCGCCCACGAAGGCCGGCAAACGGTCCGACCATGTGCTCCTCGAGCCAGGTTTGTACCTCGTCGCCGAACTCCTCGAGCGCGGGGCCGAGCCGGACGTCCATGACGGAATCGTGACCTCGATCTGGCCCACCATCAGAATCGGAACGCCGGGCGGGATGCTCGAGACCACCACCCCGATCGTCTGATCGTCAAGCATCCCCGGTGCCGGGGGATCAGCAGGGCGCGGACGGCGCAGTGAGGGGCCAAGGATGCGTCGTCTCCCACACCAGACCGATATCGAGGAGCAATGACTCCCGGTGATGGGGCGCGATCACCTGCATGCCGACCGGAAGACCGTCGCCGGCCACTCCGGCCGGTAGCGAGATCGCCGGATTGCCGTAGATGTTGGAAGGAGTGGTGAGCGCACCATGGTTGCCCGCGCTCGCCTCACGACCTCCGAACACGCTCGGTATGCGACCCTCGGCGTCGAAGGCCGTCGACGGATTGGTGGCGGCGATCACGATGTCGGCCCGTTCGAACGTGTCAGCCATGGCCTCGTTGAGTTCGGTACGGCGGGCTTCGGCCATCGCCAGCGCTTCGAGATCGAGCATCCCCTCCGCCAGCTCAAGGCCCCTGCGCATCATGCCGGTGAGCTGATCGGCACAGGCCGGCCAGCGCTCGCCCAGCTCCTTGCGCAGACCGATCGCCCCGGTGAGCGACCATGCCCCCATGATCGACGGGAGTCTGAGATCGACGTCGACCCGGTTCATCCCGGCGGCAGCGACCAGCTGCTCGCCCGCCGCCAACACCAGTTCCTCGGTCTCAGGTGCCACCACCGCAGTACCATGATCCACCACGATCGCCACGCGCAACGATCCGAGGTCGCCGCGGTGTCGACCAAGCCCGGCTTCGAACCCCTCGACACGCGGGAGGCTGAGGGGATCACGAGGGTGCGCCCCGTTGGTCACGTCGAGATAGCGGGCCGTGTCGCGGATGCTGCGAGACACGCATCCCTCGACCGCGGTGATGTTGCCGAGCGATGCGCCCGGCCCCTTGGGCAGTCGCCCGTAGGTCGACTTGAGCCCGACCAGGCCACAGAACCCGGCCGGAATCCTGATCGAACCCCCACCGTCGCTGCCGGTGGCGATCGCGAACAGCCCACCCGCCACACCGGCCGCCGAACCGCCGGACGATCCGCCGGGGGTACGGTCGGGTCCCCACGGGTTCCGGCTGGCTCCGTGGAGTCTCGTGGTCGACTGATTGACGCCACCGAACTCGCTGGATGTGGTCTGAACCGTCGGGATCGCTCCCGCCTTGCGCAATCGGGACACGACGATCGAGTCCGATGTCGCCACCCGATCGGCGAGAGCGAGCGATGCCTCGGTGTCGGGCCAGCCGCCCACCGCCAGCAGTTCCTTCACCGCGATCGGTACGCCACCCAGAGACAATCCGACATCGGCCTTCTCGGCCGCGGCCATCGCGGCATCAGCGTCGACATGGCACACCGCGTTGAGCCCGCTCCGCTCGACCGCCGCAAGGGTTGCCTCGAGCTCCTCACGGGGGTCACGTTCACCGGACCGGAACGCCTCCACCAGCGACACCACATCACCCTGCCACGGTCTGTCGGTCACGATTCCCCCTCTGGATCGATGCTTCGCCCGAGCGGCGAAGCCACCGTACGATCGCAGTGTGCTCGCCGGTACCGCAAGACGAGCCGCCCTCGACTTCGCCGACACTCACCGACTCAGCCTCAATGCCGCGACCTCGACCGTCGGCCACCATCCTTCCTGTTGCGACGCGCCCGCTGCTCCTCCCGCTCGCGCTGGGTTGCCAGCTCACCCGACAGGGCAATGAACCGTTCAACCCTCAGCGGGTCGACGTCACCGGAGTCGACGCCGGCGTGGATCGCGCAACCGGGCTCCGACCGGTGCGAGCAATCGCCGAACCGGCAACCGGCCGAAAGCTCCCGGAGGTCACCGAAGACCTCGTCGAGGGCACGCTCCGCCTCCCAAAGCCCGATCGAGCGGATTCCCGGTGTGTCGAGCACCATCCCCTCGTCATCGGGAAGCAGGACCAACTCGCGTGCCGTAGTGACATGACGCCCCTTGGCGTCACCCCTCACCTCCCCGGTCTCGAGTAGTTCATGGCCGACGAGAGCGTTCACCAACGACGATTTCCCCACCCCACTCGCGCCCACGAGCGCCAGGACCCGGCCGAATCCGATGTGCGAGCGCAGCTCGTCGAGGCCCGTGCCGTCGGTGATGCTCGTGGTTGTCACCGGCGTCGCTCCCGCCACCGACTCCACCACCGCCCGCAGTTCGGCGCGGTGGGGCAGGTCGTTCTTGGTCAGGATCACGATCGACTCCGCCCCGCTGTCGCGTGCCAGTACGAGCAGTCGCTCGAGCCGCCCGGGGGGCAGGGAACGATCGATGCCGTGCACAACACCGACCACATCGACGTTGCTGGCCAGCACCTGCTCGATGTCGCGCTCGGCGGGATCGCGACGACTGACCTTTGTTCGCCTCGGCAGAACGGATGTGATGACCGACCCGACGCTACCGTCGTGCTCGACCTCCACCCAATCGCCGGTCACCGGAGCCACCTCCCCCTGGGCCCGCGTCGAATCCGACACAACCCTGATTCGGCCGGTCGCAGTGACCACATCGCACTCACCGCGATCGACCCGCACCACCCGTCCGAGTTCGGCCGCGGTCTCGTTTCGTTCGCGTTCCATCCTCGGAACGGCACCGTACGGAAGCAACAGATTGGACACGCCCTCCCATTCTGGCGCGTTCGGCCGATGTTCAGCGAGGTAGACCGAGCATGAAAGGCTGTGGCCATGCCAGTTCGACGACGAGACGGGGTCACATACGAACCCAGCGGCGACCGGGTCGTCATCCTCGATTCCGCTGGAACCGTGATGACGACACTCAACCCCGTGGGGGCCAGGATCTGGGAGGAACTCGACGGCCGACGCGGTGTGCGCGAGCTGGCCTCCGATCTGATCACCGACTTCAACGGCGTCGACGTGGCCACCCTCACCACCGACATCACCGAGTTCATCGAGACCCTGCGCGAATCCGGACTGGTCGAAGACTCCGACTGATGATGCTCGCCGTGTCGGACGTGTCGATGACCTACGAGCCCCCGCGCGGCCTCATGCGCTGGCTGTCAAGGTCCGCCTCCAACAAACCGGTGAAGGCGCTCGACCAAGTGAGCCTCGGTGTCGAGCGGGGCGAGGTCGTCGGTCTGATCGGACCCAACGGCGCGGGAAAGACCACGCTGATCAAAGCCATCACCACCCTCCTCGTGCCAACGGCCGGGACCATCACCCTCGACGGGGTCGCCCTCGATGCCGACGACCCCGAGATGCGCCGCCGCTTCGGCTTGGTTCTACCCGAGGAACGGTCCTTCTACTGGCGTCTGACCGGTCGCCAGAACCTACGCTTCTTCGCCGCTCTGGCCGGCCTCGAACCCTCGATCGCCGACGCCCGAATCGATCAGATGATGCGAGAGCGGGGCCTCGAACACCGCGACAAAGCGGTGTTCGGATACTCATCGGGGATGCGCGCCCAGCTGGCCATCGCCCGAGCCACGCTCCATCAACCCGACCTTGTCGTTCTCGACGAACCAACCCGCAGCCTCGATCCGGTGGCCGGCGCCGCGGTGTGCGACGACCTTCGACGCATGGCCGCCGAGGGACGCGCCATCCTCATGGCGAGCCACCGTCTCGACGAGGTCGTGTCGGTCTGCGACCGCGTGCTGGCTCTGGCCGGCGGGCGCATTCGCTGGCAGGGAACCGCCGCCGAGATCGCCGGAGACCCCATCGGGCTCGGCGCCACGATCCGTGGCTTGGTGGACCATGACGAGACCGACGGCAACTGGAGAGAGTCGTGAGGGCCGACCTGCGCCGTCTGGCGGCCATCGCCCGTCGAGACGGTGTGATATTCACGTCGTACCGGCTCAACATGTTGTTGCGTTTCGTCGGCATCTGGTACTTCGCCATCTCGTTCTATTTCGTCGGGCAGTTCGTCGGCAAGCCCTCGTCGATCTCCAGTCTCCACGGTGGCTACTTCGAGTTCGTGCTCATCGGCGCGATCGTCACCACTTTCGCCACGCTCGGAGTGTCTGCCTTCTCGATGAACATCACCGCCGAACAATCCGACGGCACACTCGAGGCGGTACTCACCACACCGACCCCGATGTGGGTGGTTCTCGGAGGCGGCTTTCTCGTTCCCGCGCTGTTCGCGATATCGGAATCGATCGTCCTGCTCGGAGTCGGACTTGGGGTCTTCGGCGACGGCATCCCGATCGCCCCTCTCCTGCTGGCACTCCCGCTGCTCGTGCTCACCACGGCATCCTTCGCCACCATCGGAATCGTTTCCGCCGCGGTGATCGTGATCGTCAAACGCGGCGACCCCTTCGGCGGGCCGATCCGACAGTTGACCATGCTGCTGTCGGGAGCCCTCTACCCGATCGAGGTCCTCCCCGGCTGGTTGCAGGCATTCTCCAAACTGATGCCTGCTTACTACGGGGTCCGGGGCATGCGGGAGCTGGTGCAATCCCGCGAGGGGTTCACCGCTAGCCTCGACGAACTCGCGATCCTCGCGGCGTTCACGGTGGTGTTGCTGCCTCTGGCGATCCTGGTCTTTCGTCGAGCCGTGGGCAATGCCCGACGAACCGGCACCCTCGCAACCTACTGATCCCGGGCGAACCGTCCACCGGACCGGTCCGGGAGCGCCAGGCGCAAAGCCTCGTCGAGCAAGTCCGCCGCCCGAGCAACCCGGATGGTCTCATCGGCGGCAAGGGACAGCCGGAAGGCCGGTATGGAGACGAGAGCGGCGGCCGGGGCCAAGTGCCTACGAAGCACGGGCCTGAACGGGGGCACGGCAAAAGAACCGTCAATGGCATCGAGATCACCCGGGTCGAGGTTCTCGAGGCCACCGCAATCTCCGTGGCCGACCACGACCAAACCGACCAGGCGTCGTGGTCCGAGGCGAAGCGTCGCGGCCGGTAGCACGATCCGTCCGCGCCCACCCGGCTCGGGCCGGCCGTCGATGCCGTATCGCCGGGCGATGTCAGCCGGAATGCGCGGTGGCCGAGCCACCCCGTGGACAGTGCCGAGACCCGGTCGAGCCACAGCCAGATCATCGGTGAGCAGATCCCACCCGTTGACGAGCGCCGAAGCGGCCGTCGTCGACTTACCGGCGCCGCTTCCCCCGATGATCAGCAACGCCGAGTCGGCCCGTGCAATCACGGCGCCGTGCACCATGATCCGATCGGATGCCACCACCGCGGCAGCAAGACCGAACTGCACCATGAGGTCGATCGACTTGTAGTCGACGGCGTTGTCGATCGCGCCGCCGATCTCGACCGCCGCTTCGGTGATCCTCGCCACGGCATTTCCGATCTGCATCCAGACAGTGGTGTCGTCGAACCATCCGTCGACCATCTTCATGGTCTGGTCAGGTGGGCGGTCGGGGGGAACCGGCGGGACAGGACCCAGCACCATGGTGACCGATGCCTCGGCCGTCGACTCCAGCTCACCCACCCGGTCGGTGGCGAAACGGACATAGTCATCGGGTGCCGCCACGCCGACGGACACCCCACCGACATCCAGGACGATCCGCGGCGCTTCCATCGACATATACAAGCCGACTCCGGTGGTGATGGTGGGGACCCGATACGGCTACCTTCTGCCGGGTGAGAACCGAAACCCCCGATCCGGATGCCGTGGTCCGGCTGCTCAGGGATCGGCTCCGATCCACGGACCTCGAGCTTCCGGTCTCCGGATCGAGCATGCGCGGGGCGATCGATTCGGACTCGGTCGTGACGGTCACCGGCGGTGAGCATCCACGGCGCGGCGAGGTCTGGGCGTTCGTGGCCGACGACGGTCGCCTGGTCGTCCATCGGATTCGTCATCTCGACGCCGACACGGTGACCCCCCGCGGGGTCGGCAATCGCCACGACGACGAGCCGTTGTCCCGGTCACGGCTGATCGGCAGAGTGGTGGTCGGCCGCGGACCGGCCGGTGACCGCCGGTTCGGAACGATCGACCGGATCATCGCTGCGATCACTTTTCGCGGTCACACACTGGCGAGGGCCGCCGGCCTTCGTCGCCGCTAGCAGGACCTTGCTGCCGTCTGTCCCCTGCGAATCCGGGTTCGACCGGATCGGCTCCGTGATATCTACCGATAAGAGGGGAGTAAGAATGAAGTACGAAAAGCCCGAGATTTCTCAGAAGGTGAAACTCGAAGGAGAGCTCAACGGCCGGAAGTGGGGATCACCGATGTTCCTGGACAACTGGGACAGCTGATCGTCGGTGTTCCGTCCGGAACACCCCGATCGCGGGTACTTGTCGGAGGCCGGGTTCAACCCGGCCTCCGTCGCGCCCGGACCCGATCCGGCATCTCTGTGTTCGGGCCGCCGACGGCCACATTGCGTGGCCTATTGCTCGGTCGCCGATATCTGCTACTCTCCGTGACACCGACCTACGCGAGGAGGTAGTTACGATGAAGTACGAAAAGCCCGAAGTCTCCCAGAGGGTGGAACTCGAAGGAGGGCTCATCAGCCAGGAGTGGGGGTCACCGATATACGTGATCAAGGGCATCGACTGACCGTCGGTTCCGCGTCCGGGGCAACCGGTTCGCGGGCGCATGCGAGGGCCGGGTCCGCCCGGCCTTCGTCGTGTCCACGACTCAGATCCACTCCGCCGCACCACGCAGGAAGGCGGCCCGCTGGGCCTCCCCGCCCAACTCACGCGCGTAGTAGAGCGGTCCATCCACGTCGCTCACATCCCATCCAATTCCACGACCGAGTCGTGACCGGACCCGTGACCTGATCTGTGCCGTCTCTCCACAGATTCACAATCAGCGCCACCTGATTCGATGCCGGGCGGCGACTCCGATCGTCGAACCTGCGCCGAAGGCCGACGGCTCGACCGCCCAGGTCACGCAACATTTCGGTATTCACATCAGCGCCGAGGACGACACGCGAACGGTCGATCGCCTGGGAGACGAGCCGGGCCACGCCGGCGGTTCGGGCCGCGTCGGCGAACACCGTCCAGTCCACTTCATCGGCCTGGCACAGCACGGCGATGTCGCGGAGCTGATCGAGCCGCTGAGCCCCCGACAGAGCCGAGTGGAGCGCCAGGTGCATCAGTTGGTCCTCAGGTCCGAAGATTCTCACATCGACCTGTCCGACGAGCCGACGCCGACATCTCGACAACATGGCGGCGGGGTCGAGGTTCATGGCGCGTCGATGAACGCCGAGCCCCACGACCTGCCAGTGGAGATCAATGCTGACCGCCCCGGCGGCCAACGGTACCTCACCCACCCGGTGCTCGACATATCCGTCCCAATTCCGGTTCAGTTCCTTCGCTCCGGCTCCCCGGAGCACGTCGATCGCCTCACCCAGATCGGATCCGGGAACGAGGATGTCGAGATCATTGAAACGCCGCAGCTCGGGCCGGGACATAAACGAGGCGACCACCGGTCCCTTGAAGGCCGCCCATCGCAGGCCCGCCCCGTCGAGCGCCGACGCGATCCGGGCCAGAAACGACATCGAACGAAGACGCCGGATCCGATCGGCGGACACCCCTTCGACCAAATCAGCCGGTACGTCGATCCCCTCGGCCTCGAGCACGTCGACCAACACCGGGGCGAGCCGATGGTCAGCCGCTTGCCGGACAAGGCCATCGACGAGCCCGGCCTCGAACGCTGCCACGACGGCCCGCTCATCGACGGGAAACCGAGGCGCCGCGAGCGATAGAAGCGCTTCATCGACCAGAATGTCGGCTTCCCGACCTGCGCCCGCACCGAGATCGCTACCCGATGACGACCAGGAGAACCGATGGAATCTGCTGACGGATCCGATACTCATCAGCCGCGATACTACGGTCTCTTGGCCGGAGCGCTGGCCGCCTCTGCTTCGTTGGCCTTCGGTGAGCTGGTGGCCGGCGTATCCGGAACCATCCCCGGGCTCGTTCTGGCGGTGGGTGAGTGGATCGTCGACATCACGCCCGGCGATGTCGCCGCCCGCGGCATAGATACCGCCGGCACCGCCGACAAACCGATCCTCCTCTGGGGCATATCGATCGTGTCGATCCTCATCGGAGCATTGCTGGGCGAGGCGAGCGAGCGGCACGGCCGGGCCATCGGGTTCGCCGGCTTCGCCGTGTTCGGGATCTTCGGAGGGTTCGCAGTGGCCCGCAACCCGGTCTCCCCCGCCGCCGCTGGTTGGTTCTGGACGCTCGTCGCCACTGCGGTCGGCGGCGGAGTGCTGGCCTTCCTGCTCGACCGCCTCCACCGACCTACCCGACTCCACACTTCCTTCGAGAACCCCACCGACCCTGGGACGACCCGTCGGGCCTTCCTCGCGTGGTCGGCCGGTGCTGGAGCAGCCGCAGTCGCCACCGCCGGAGTGGGCAGGAGGATCAACGCCACGTCGGCGGCCGAGACAGCACGCGATGCGATCACTCTCCCGTCTGCACCGGCCTCGGGGGCTAGGGCCACCACTGTGCCGGCAACCATCGGTGAGCTGGTCGATGCATCCGTGGGTCTGTCGCCCTACATCACTCCCAACACCGACTTCTACCGAATCGACACCGCCCTCTCGACTCCGAAGGTCGATCCGGCCAACTGGAAACTTTCGTTCACCGGCCTGGTCGACAACCCTTACGAGCTCACCTACGACGACATACTCGCCATGGATCTCGAGGACCACACGATCACTCTGTCGTGTGTGTCCAACAAGGTCGGCGGCAACCTCGTCGGTAACGCCACCTGGACCGGCGTGCCGCTCGATGCACTACTCGATCGGGCCGGAGTGCAGGACGGTGCCGGTCAGGTCATCGGCCGGAGTCGCGACGACTGGACCGCCGGATTTCCGACACAGGTGATTGGCGACGGTCGCAACGCCTTGCTCGCGGTCGGTATGAACGGTGAGCCGCTACCGATCAGCCACGGCTTCCCGGCGCGGCTCGTGGTGGCGGGCCTCTACGGCTACGTGTCGGCCGTGAAGTGGATCGAAGAGATCAACCTCACCTCATGGGATGGATTCGACGGCTTCTGGATACCACGAGGCTGGTCGAAGTTGGGCCCCATGAAGACCATGTCGAGAATCGACGTGCCCAAACGCAACGCCGGGGTCCGAGCCGGTATCACGCCGGTGGCGGGTGTCGCGTGGGCCCCCAACCGCGGGATCTCCAAGGTCGAGATCTCCGTCGACGAGGGCCCGTGGACCGAATGCAACCTCGGCGAGGTGACCACCGATGAGTCGTGGGTGCAGTGGCACACCACATGGGATGCCCCGCCCGGGCGCCACACCATCTCGGTCCGGTCATACGACGGCATCGGAGAACTCCAGCCACTCGGCCCGGCCGACCCCCGCCCCGACGGAGCCGAGGGCCGCCACACCATCCGCGTCGACGTGGCATAGATGACGACGCGGGCCGTTCCTCGCGCCTCCAACGCCCGATTTCGGCTTCTCTCACCATCCGCCGATGGCACAGGTCCACGATTTATCGTTCGGAACAGACATGACGGACAGACGCCGTACCTACGTCCTCGACACATCGGTCCTGCTAAGCGATCCAACTGCGCTCCGCCGATTCGAGGAACACGAATTGGTTCTTCCGCTGGTGGTGCTCACCGAATTGGAAGCCAAGCGTCATCACCCCGAGTTGGGGTGGGCGGCGCGCAGCGCCCTTCGGGCGTTGGAGGGGTTGAGGGAACGCCACGGTTCGCTGCTGTCGGCACTTCCCGTCAACGAATCCGGTGGCACCCTGCGCGTCGAGATCAATCACACCACGACATCCGATCTTCCGGCCGCGCTGCGCTACGACTCCAGCGACCACCGCATCCTCACCGTCGCCCACAATCTCAGTGTCGAAGGGGCCGATGTCGTTCTGGTGTCGAAAGACCTTCCCCTGCGACTCAAGGCGGGTGTGCTCGGAATCGACGCCGTCGAGTTCCGCGACACCGAGGTGACCGACCACTCCTGGACCGGATTCACCGACCTCATGGTCGACGGATCGGTGGTGGACGAACTGTACAAATTCAACACCGTCGACCTGGCCGAGACCCGTGACCTGCCGGTCAACACCGGGGTGTCGCTGGTGGCCGGCTCGCAGTCGGGGCTCGGTCGCGTTCGGGCCGACAAGTGTGTGCACCGCATCATCGACCGCCCCGTCTTCGATGTGCGGGCCCGATCCCGCGAACAACACATTGCGTTCGACCTCCTCACCGACGAGTCGATCGGAATCGTGTCCCTCGGTGGCCGTGCCGGTACCGGCAAGAGTGTGCTCGCGCTGGCGGCCGCCCTCGATTCGGTGCTCGAGAAGCAGATCCACTCCAAGGTCCTCGTGTTCCGTCCGCTCTACGCGGTCGGTGGCCAGGAACTTGGCTACCTGCCCGGCAGCGAGAACGAGAAGATGTCGCCATGGGCCGCCGCCGTCACCGATGCCCTCGAGTCGATCGCCGGGCCCGCGGTCATCGACGAGGTGATTCGGCGCCGGCTGCTCGAGGTGCTGCCCCTCACCCACATTCGTGGTCGGTCGATAACCGACGCCTTCATCATCATCGACGAGGCACAGAATCTCGAGCGCAACGTCCTGCTCACCGCGCTCACCCGCATCGGCGCCAACAGCAAGGTGGTGCTCACCCACGACGTCGCCCAGCGCGACAATCTGCGGGTCGGGCGCCACGACGGAATCGGAGCGGTGATCGACCACCTGCGCGGCCATCCGCTGTTCGGGCACATAACTCTCAATCGGTCGGAGCGAAGCCGGGTCGCCGCACTCGTGGCCGGCCTTCTCGACGGCCGAGGTTGATCGCCCTATCGACCTGCTACCGGGCGATCAGTGGGCGTCGCCGGCCGCCATGGCCTCGAGCATGGCCTTCATCCGCGTGTGCACTGCTTCCATGGCCTGCTTGGGCCTCACCATGACCTTGAACTCGGTGATCATGCCCTGGTCGTCGCAGGTGATCATGTCGACTCCGTTGACGGTGATGTCGCCCACGGTGGTCTCGAACTCGAGCACCGCATGGTTGCCGTCAAGAATCTGCTTCACATAGTGGAACTTGCCGTTTCCCGTCTCGGCCGACCCGCCGGACCCGGAACCCGACGGCGAAGTCGTGTCACCGGGCAGAACCTGCGATGCCGCAGAAAGGTAGAGCTTGGTGATCTCCCGGCCTCGTTGAGGGGTGAACACGACCGGAGACAGGAAGATCACGTCGGGGTGCAGCAGCGCATCGAGTCCACCGGGTAGCTCACCTCGGAGGTACCGATGCCAACGTTGGATCACTTGCTCGATCATCCTTGTCTCCTCGGTCCGAGTCGGTCTGCACAACGTAGTGGGGCCCACCGGACCGCCCTCAACCCGTTCGATGCCGACCTTCACGCGGGCGTCGGTGTTGGGGATACGGTGCCCGGATGAGCGAAGAGCGCGAGGTCCTCGACTGGGCCACCTACGGCACTGCAGTCCGATCACTCTCCCAGACGGTCGCCGACGACGGCTACCGCCCCGAGATGATCCTCTCGATCGCCAGAGGCGGACTGTTCGTCGCCGGTTCGATGGGATACGCCCTGTCGGTAAAGAACATCTACGTGATGAACGTCGAGTACTACACCGGCGTCGACGAGCGCCTGCCGGTGCCGGTGATGTTGCCGCCCTACGTCGACTTCGTGGAACTCGACGACGCCAAGGTCCTGATCGTTGACGATGTCGCCGACACCGGTCACACCCTCAAGATGGTCGACGACTTCACCTCCGAGCGCGTTGGTGAGGTCCGTACCGCCGTGCTCTACGAGAAGTCCCACTCGCTGGTCAAATGCGACTACGTATGGAAGCGAACCGACCAGTGGATCAACTTCCCGTGGTCGACCGAAGCGCCCGTGGTCAATGCCGAAGACGCTCGCCATCGCGTGCTCGATGCCTGATCAGCGCTCCTCACGGCGGTAGGCGATGCCGAGTCCGGCCGGAGCCGGTGGCGGTTGGCTACGCGCCCGGTAGGAGATCAGGATCAACACGGCCACAGTGAGGATGTAGGGCAGCATCGAGAGCAGGATCGGCGAGAAGCCGATGCCGCATGGCTACAGCCTCAGCCTCAGCCTCAGCCTCAGCCTTAGCGCGATGGTGAAACCGAACAACAGCGCTCCGAGTGCCACTCGACCCGGCCTCCACGCGCCGAAGATCACGAGGGCCACGGCAATCCAGCCGCGGCCGGCGACCACGCCCTCGCTCCAGTGGCCCACCAAGTCGAGCGAGAGGTAGGCCCCCGAGAATCCGGCCATGGCCCCACCGACCACCACCGCCGACATGCGTATCGCGGCAACACCGTGACCGGCTGCGTCGGCGGTCGAGGCACTCTCGCCGACCGCGCGAAGACCCAGACCGATACTGCTGCGAGACATACCAGCCAGGTGGCGACACCCAACAAAACGGCCACATAGGACACCGGCGAGGCCGAGAAGATCGTCTCACAGACCCACGGAATCTCGGAGACACCGGGAATGTGGATGTTGGTGAACAGGACCCGTCGAGCATCGTCGGTGTAACCGGCTCCGAGGAAGTCGGCCAGACCCGGGCCGAGGATGGTGAGAGCCGGCCCGCTCACCACCTGGTCGGCCCCGAGCGCCACCGAGGTGACCGCGTGGAGCAGAGCGAGGAGTCCGGCCGCGAGGCCGCCGACCGGGAACCCGATCCACGGGCTGCCGGTGGCGACCGCTGCCACGTATCCGGCCATGGCACCTATGGCCATCATCCCCTCGACTCCGAGGTTGAGCACCCCGGCCCGCTCGAAAATGGTCTCACCGAGAGCAGCGAGGTGGACAAGGGTGGCGAACTGGACGGTGGCGACGACGAGACCGATCGCGGCGGCCTCGGTGATGACGAGAGCGCCCGACAGGAGCATCACGCCGACGATCTTGGATCGCATCGAGATGCCCACGTATGTCGCCGTCCTGGCCGATGAACCCGCGATACGGAGTTCGTAACCCCAGACGCTGCGGTTCATGTACCACGCAAGAAACAGAACCACGGCCAATGCGATCAGGACCCCGAGGTGGGCCCGCTGCCAGATCTGCCCAGCTCGGCCTGATCGGGCCGGGCGGTCACCCGCGGGAACCCGAAGCCTTCCTTGTCCTTCCACACGCCGTTCTGGAGATAGCGAATGAGTCGCAACCCACCTCGTTGAGCGTCAGGGTCGTGATGATCTCGCTCACCCCGATCTCGGCGCGGGCGAGGCCGGGGCCGAGGGCCCAGATGGCACCGCCGATCGCCGCCGCTATGAGCATGGCGATCACATCAGCACCTGCGTCGATGAGTGCCTTGGCGGCATCACCCTCGACGGCGGGATCGAACCAGGTCGAGGTCCAGTTGACCTGGACCTTCACGTCGGGGTTGGTCACTTGGGCCCCGACGTGAAGGCATTGATGCCTCGGATGACCTCGGGGATCGGGAAGGCGGCCACGTGGCCGATCGTGTTGGTCTTGGTGGTGGCACCGGCGATCATGCCGGACAGATAGCGAGGCCGGCAGACACGCCCGAAGTAGTCGGTGAAGTTCTTGCCGTTGCTCTTGAAGCCGGTGGCGTGGTCAAAGACCACGTTGGGGAATTCGCCGGCCAGACGCTCCATGTAGCCGAACGACGTGGCGAAGATGATGTCGGTGCCCTGAGCGATGAAGTCTCGCACGGCCT
>QIIW01000102.1 GCA_003231645.1 Acidimicrobiia bacterium
TGTCGGCATCCGAGTTGTTCGGCGATCTCACGTTCGGTCATGCCGGCGTAGTACCGCAGGACCACCGCGGCGCGCTGGTTGAACGGCAGGTCGGCCAGGACGTCCCAGAGGATGTCGACGACCGCGGCCTCCTCGGGACGGCGGCCGATCCTGGCCGCCAGACTCCGGGCTCTCACCTTTCGTCTGCCGTGGTCACGGCAACCGTTCAGCACGGTTCTGTGCAGATACGGGGCGGGCTCGTCGATACGGTCCCATCGTTTGTAGAGCTGGACGAACGCGTCCTGAACGACATCGTTCGCGACCTCCGCGGACCCCACCACCAGGGCAGCCCGCCGGACCTGGCGGTCGAACTCTTTTTCGTACAGTCTCTGGAACTCGTCGGGCGTGTCCAAGGCCGCCATCGGTTCTCCTGCTGGTGCGGTGATCACGATTACACCACGCCCGGGAAGCCCGATTTCATACACCGGCCCGACAGGACCCGGTCACCGGAAAGTCCCCACCGTCACACAGCGGACACATCGCGCGTGTCGAGCTAGGGAATCCGTATGTCGTGGTGCTCGGCGGCAACGCGCCGTTGTTCGTCGGTCAGGTCTGCCTCTTTCACCGGAGTGACGAGGCTCCAGTGACGGCCGACCGGGCAGCGCTGCAGCCTGGCCCAGCCGAGGCGCACTGCTTTCAGTGATCCCCCGGGAACCCAGATCGTCGTGAAGAGATGGCCCTTGCGACAGCGGACGACGACGTTGCCGCCCACCTTGTATCCGAGCCGCCGAGCGACGAGGGTCGGGCCGACAACCAGCACAACCACAACGACCAGGATGGCGATGACACGCGTTGGCATGTACTCGGTATACCCCACCACAGCCGGCATGTCTGAGCGGCCGCCGACCGATTGACCCACTGTCCCGGTTTCGGTTACTGGCCGGGGGTTCGGCCGTCGGTGAGTTTCGAACCGAACGAGCGCAGACGTTCTATGGCCTCACCATCGACCTTGGGACGTCTCTCGCCCAGTGAGCGCTTGATCTCCGTGTAGGTCGAGGCTTCGAGCCCGCACTTCTTGCATTCGTCGAGATGGGCGGCGATCTTGCCGGCGAACCCGGGTTCGACGTTGTCGTCGAGATAGCTCTGGAGCACCCGCCCGACCTCGCGACAATCGACCTGCGGCTTGCGGCGACGGAACCACCTTCGATGGATCACGTCGGTCTACCTCCCACGTAGGCGCCGCTCGACTCGAGATGCTTGCGTAATCTGGCGCGGGCACGGTGGAGCCTGCTCATGACGGTGCCGACCGGCACGCCGAGGATATCGGCGGTCTCCTGGTAGGCCAAACCCTGCACGTCGACCAGTTCCACGACGGTCTTGAACTTCTCGGGCAGGGACTCGAATGCCTTTTCGAGGGCGGCGTTGTAGCCACGGTCGAGCACGGTCGATTCCGGGCCGTCATCATCGGAGTTCTCGGCGGCCACCCGCTCCATGGTGGCGTCCGGGTCGCGCATCAGTTCGGGCCGACGACGCCTGACCCGGTTGATCTGGGCGTTGCGCATGATGGTGAGCAGCCAGGCACGAGGGTGGCGCCCGTCGAAGCGTGCGATCGCCCGATAGGCCCTGAGCATCGTGTCCTGGACGAGATCTTCCGCGTCGGTCGGGTTGCGGGTGATCGAACGCGCCACCCGGTAGAGCACCTCAATCTCGGGCACGACCCAGCGATCAAACGCCGCTTTCTGAGCGGTCTCGTCGGTTACCGGTTCGCCCACGACAGGCCAAGCTAGCAACGCCGAACGTCTATTCGGTGACACCCCGCCGAGTCACCGGGAATTGGCGAACGGTGGGCAGGGTTCCGCCAGCGCATGGGACGGTTTCACCATGCCCGCATGGGGCAATCTCTCGAACGATGGATCGACGGCGAGCTCGATCAACGCCGGGCCCGTTGCATCGATGCCCACGTCGAGGGTTGTGAGGACTGCGAGGCCGAGGTGGCAGCCCTGTTGAAGCTCAAGGCGTCGGTTCGTTGGGTCAGGGGTGGCGATACCGTGCCCGTCCCCGAGGCCGTGGGTCGGCTGATGGCAGAGGCGGAGCGGCTCAGCTCGCAATGAGCGTCGACGTGACCTTCTATGCCGCGTTCGGTGCGGGCGTGGTGTCGTTTCTGTCACCGTGTGTTCTGCCGATCATCCCCGGTTATCTCTCGCTGGTGACCGGCCTCGAGGTGAGCGACCTCGAAGAGGGGGGCCGGGCCAACCTCCCGCGCATCGCCCGCGACACTTCGCTGTTCATTGTCGGATTCGGGTCGGTCTTCGTGATGCTCGGCCTCGGCGCGACATCGATCGGGTCGGTGCTCACCGACAACCAGCAGCTCCTGACCCGGGTGTCGGGCCTGCTGGTGCTGTCGATGGGACTGTTCGTTCTCGGCTCGATGTACCTGCAGGCTCCATGGCTCTACCGTGAGGCCAGGTTCCATCCCCAGGTGTCGCACTACGGACATCTTGCGCCCCCGGTCGCCGGCGTTGCGTTCGGATTCGGTTGGACTCCCTGCATCGGTCCGGTTCTCACCTCGGTGCTGGCGGTGGCGGCGGCCGACGGCCGGGCCAGCCGGGGCGCGCTGCTGCTGGCCATATACGCCGCCGGCCTCGGGCTCCCCTTCATGATCACGGGTCTGGCCTTCGGACGCACCACGGGCGCCCTGACCGCCATGAAGCGTCACCTTCGTGGTGTCACTTGGTTCTCGGCTCTGTCGCTGTCGATCTTCGGGACGATTCTCACACTCGATCGTCTGACCTGGCTGACGGTTCAGATCCAACATCTTGCAAGATTCGTCGGTCTCGACTTTCTGGTCGAGCTGGGTTGACCCGAAGGGACATCACCATGGCCAAGAAGAGCACAGCACCAACCCGTCGAAAGCGAGCGACAGCCCAGGAGCGTCAAGCCGCGGCGATCCGCGCCGACAGGAAGGCTCGGCTCCAGTGGGTCGCCGTCATCGGAGTCGGCGTGTTGATCGTCGTCGGTGTGCTGGGGGCGTCGGTACTGAGTTCTCGGCCCGAGAGCGGCAACACGACCGCAGCGGCCTGGGACCTGCCGGCCCGCGACAACGCCACGAACAGTGATGGACGGATCAAGCTGGCGGACTTCCGTGGAAAGCCGATCGTTCTCAACTTCTACGCCGACTGGTGCACGGCATGTGAGGCCGAGCTACCGGCGTTCTCCCTGCTGTCGAACGAGTTCCGGGATCAGGTCAATTTCGTTCACGTCAACTCCCAGGAGAGCGGTGACTGGCGTCGCCTCGTCGACAAGTTCGGCACCGACTGGTGGCCGATCGCCAAGGACATCAACGGCCAGCAGAGCGGCGGATCCGCGCTGTGGAGGACCCTCGGTGGAACGGGAATGCCGATCACGGCCTTCTACGACGCCAACGGCAACTACCTCGACACGGTCAACGGAGCGATGGATGAGGGAAGCCTCCGCCGCGCACTGGCCGGCCTATTTGGTGTCAGCTGATCGCGCGGCGCGACGATTCATCACGACGACGCCACGCGGCAGGCACCGTTTCGGGGGCGAGAATCCGGTCGTGTAGTTTGGCATCGCGGGTCGCTCGACGGCCGAGTTCGCATGTATTCCAACGGACCCGCCCGGTGAAGATCCGGTGAAATGCTTGACATCGGTGCCGATTTCGAGTCGCGTGTAATTAACCGAGCCGCGATTGTCGTGGCATGCAGAAGGAGTTTCAGGATGAACAAGGGCGAACTGGTGGCAGCGATGGCCAGCAAGGCCGGCGTGAGCCAGAAGGACGCCGGCGCTTGTCTCGACGCGATGTTCGAGACCATCGCCGGCCAGGTCAGCAGCGGCAACGTCGTGTCGATCACGGGTTGGCTCAAGGCCGAGAGGGTCAACACCTCGGCCCGCACCGCTCGCAACCCGCAGACCGGTCAGGAGATTCAGGTACCCGCCGGCACCCGAACCAAGCTCACCGTCGGGTCGAAGCTCAAGGCGGCCGGCAAGAGCTGACCCGGTCCCCGAAGCCGCGGGATCCGTCCCGCACGACGAATTGGTTGCGACGTGAGGACAGCAGGCGCTGTCCCCACGTCCGCTTTTCCCACCGACCAGGCCAGAGTCACCGGAGACCCGATGAACCTTCCGCTGCCAACCGACATCCTGCCCCACCGGGCCCCGTTCATCTTCGTGGATGAGTTGACCGCTCTCGAGGCCGGCCACAGCGCGCGCGGACTCTGGCATCTGTCGGGCGAGGAGCAGTTCTTCGAGGGGCACTTCCCCGGTCGCCCCACCCTGCCCGGTGTGTTGATGTGCGAGGCGATCGCACAGTTGGGGGCGATCGCCGTGCTCACCGACGAGCGTTACGCCGGAAAGCTTCCCTTGTTCGGTGGGCTCGACAAGGCCCGGTTCCGCCGTCAGGCCGGCCCCGGCGACACCCTCGAACTGCAGGTCGAGATGACCCGACTGTCGGCACGCGCCGGGAAGGGCAATGGTCGTGCCGTCGTCGACGGCCGGCTGGCCTGCGAATGCGACCTGATGTTCGTGATCGTCGATCCGGCAAAGTAGCCGAGCGGCCCGCCGGTCACGTGGGGGACGGGCCCAGCACCACGCTGCCGTTGTGTCCACCGAATCCGAACGAGTTCGACATCGACGGGCCGGGTGTCCACGGGCGTGGTGTGCCGGCGACGATGTCGATGGCAGGGAGTTCGGGATCGGGAGTCGTGTAGCCCCAGGTGGGTGGGATGAGTCCATTGGACATGGCCAGGAGCACCGCCACGGCCTCGAGGGCTCCGGCACCGCCGAGGGCGTGTCCGGTGATGCCCTTGGTGGAGGTGACAGCGGGTCCGGGAAGACCGAACACGGCCTCCATGGCGTGGGCCTCGGCCTGGTCGTTCTTGTCGGTAGAGGTGCCGTGGGCGTTGACGTGGACGATGTCGGAGGGCACCAAGCCGGCGTCCTCGATGGCAAGGTTCATGCAGTGGATCGCGCCGGTGCCGCCGGGAGCGGGGGCGGTGATGTGGTGGGCATCGGCGGTGCTGGCCGCGCCCAGTACCTCACCCAGGACGGTCGCACCGCGGGCGATCGCCATGTCCATCTCCTCGAGCACCAGAATCGCGCCACCTTCGGCCATCACGAAACCGTGACGCTCACGATCGAAGGGGCGACTCACGCCATCGTTGGAGAGTGCCGTCATGTTGGAGAAACCGGCGACGGCAGTTTCGGTGAACGGAGCTTCGCTGCCACCCGCGAGCACGGCATCGCAGCGGTCACCGGCGATCAGCCGGGCTGCGTTGCCGATGGCATGGGTGCCGGCGGCGCAGGCGGTGACGGTGTTCTCACAGGGGCCGCGAAAACCGTACTTCATCGACAGGGTGGCGGCGGCGGCGTTGGCCATGATCATCGGTATCAGGAACGGCGAAACCCGACGGGGGCCTTTGGCCAAGCGGACCTCGATCTGGCTCTCGAGGGTCTGGATACCGCCGACGCCGGTTCCGACGAACGTGCCGATGCGATCGGGGTCGGCGCTCAGCTCGCCGGCCTGGGCCATGGCCTCGGACGCGGCAGCCACGGCGAACTGGGTGAACCGATCGGCCCGCCTGGCATCCTTGGGACTCTCGAAGTACCGACCGGGGTCGAAACCCTCGACCCGGCGTTCACCGACAGGTGCTTCGCCACACAGGCCGGAGAAGAAGTTGTCGGCGCCGATACCACACGGCCCGACCACGCCGATACCGGTGACCGCTACGCGGCGACCTTGCATCAGAGTTTCGAGGTGATCAGTTCGAACGCGGCCTTGACGGTGGAGACGCCGTCGAGCTCCTCCTCCTCGACGGTGACGTCGAATTCCTCTTCGAGGGCCATGACGAGTTCGACGAGGTCGAGGCTGTCGGCGTCGAGGGATTCGAATGTGGCCTCTGGCACGATGGCCGATGCCTCCACCGAGAGAACCTCGACCGCGCATTTGGTGAATCGTGCGAAGTTGTCGTCGCTCACTTGATTTTCTCCATGTCTGTTTCGAATTGTTCCGGATGGTGGCCGAGATGATGGTCGGTCAGCCCATCGAGAGGCCGCCATCGACGGGAAGAACGCTACCGGTCACGTAGCCGGCCTCGTCGGATGCGAGGAAATGGATGGCCGCGGCTATCTCGTCAGCCTCTCCGAGACGGCCGAGCGGGACCACGGCGAGCATGGCCTGGCGCTGGTCGTCGGTGAGTTCGGCGAGCATGTCGGTTCGGATCGGGCCGGGCGCCACCACGTTGACCGTGATGTTGCGGCCGGCGAATTCCTTGGCCAGCGAGCGCGAGAGACCTATGAGTCCGGCCTTGGAGGCCGCGTAGTTCGCTTGACCGGCCTGACCTCCCAGCCCCACGACGGACGATACGAAGACGATTCGGCCCCAGCGGCCGCGCATCATGGACCTCACCACCCGCCTGGCGACACGAAAGCCGCCGGTGAGGTTGGTGTCCAGCACTCTGGTGAACGAGTCGTCCTTCATGCGCAGGACCAGTCCGTCGTCGGTGATACCGGCGTTGGACACGAGAATCTCGACCGGGCCGAGGGCCTCCTCGATCTCGCTGACCGCCGAGTCGACGGAATCGGTGTCGGTGACGTCGCACTTGACGACGGTGATGGTGTCGTCAAGCGGATCGCCGCGGCGGGACGTGACCGCCACGCGGTAGCCGTCGGCGGCGAAGCGACGGGCGGTGGCGAGACCGATACCGCGGTTGCCGCCCGTGATGAGGACCACTCTGCCGGTCACCAGCGCACCACCGCGGTGCCCCAGGCCATGCCACCGCCGAAGCCGGTCATGCAGACGATGGCCCCCGGCTCGAGGACTCCGTCGGCTTGGGCCTGGGCCATGGCCAGAGGGATGCTCGCGGAAGAGGTATTGCCGGTGTGGGCAATGACGTTGTGGGTTTTCTCCATGGGAATTCCGACTCGGCTCGCAACCGCCTCGATGATCCGGATGTTGGCCTGGTGGGGAAGGAACACGTCGACATCGGACGCCTGGATGCCGGCATTGACGAGAGCCTTGTCGACCGAACCGACCACCGCCCGCACCGCTTTCCTGAAGACCTCGCGTCCTTCCATCTTGATGAAGCCGCCGTGATCGCAGTAGAGGATCGAACCCAGGCTGCCGTCGGCGCCGAGATCCCAACCGAGAAGTTCTCCCTCGACGTGGCGTTCGAGCACCACGGCGCCGGCGCCGTCACCGAAAAGGATGGCGGTGCCCCGATCTGTCCAGTCGGTGAGAGACGCCATGGCATCGGAACCGCAGAGCAGCAGCTTCTCGGGTCCGCCGGGCACACACATCAGCCCGTAGGCGGTGACGTAGCCGTAGAGGAACCCGGCGCACACCGCGTTGACGTCGAACGCCCCGCAGGAGAGCCCGAGTCCGGCCTGCACCACCGCCGACGTGGCGGGGAACGTCTGATCGGGAGACGTGGTGCACAGGACCAAAAGGCCGATGTCGTCGGGCCCGGCGCCCGCTTGGGCCATCGCCTCGCGACACGCGGCCACCGCCATCTCCGAGGTGATCCCTCCCACTCGACGCTCGCGGATGCCGGCGCGCTCGCGGATCCAATCGTCGTTGGTGTCGATCGATTGGGCGAGGTCGTCATTGGTGACGACCTTCTCGGGAAGGTTGGTACCTATGCCGGCAATACGAATTGTCATCAGGCAGTCCTCAGCCAGGCGATCGGTTGACTCGGCTTCACGCGTTCCCCATCAAGGGCCAGAACTCCGATCACCTCACCACTGAATGAACTGACTACCTCGCGCGATCCGACATGGCCGAGCACATGGCCCACGGTGATGGTGGTACCGGCGGCGCAGTCGGCCGACGGGGTGAACACACCGGCAGCAGGGCTCACGACGAGGCGTTCGGTGGCAAAGAGGTGCTCGCCCTCCAAGTTCGACGGGGAAGGGGAGGGTCGGCTGGCCAGAAACTCGATCAGGCCGTCGAGATCGGTCGGGGTTGACACCGCCGTGCGTTTGCAGTCGGCCACCGTGCGTTTGGCCAGCCCGGTGAGGACGCTGCCCGGGCCGATCTCGATGAAGGTGTCGAGCCCGTCGGCTTCGAGCCGGCGAAGGGTCTGCTTCCAGCGCACCGGCGAGCAGAGTTGGGCGCCGAGCAGGTCGGGCCACGACTCGGCGTCGTCGTGGGGGCTGGCATCGACATTGGCGTAGATCGGCCGCTCGGGGGCACGGAACTCGACCTGGTCGAGTGCCTTGCGCAGACGATCGCGTGCCGGTGCCATCAGAGGTGTGTGGAAGGCCCCGCCGACCGGGAGCTTCATCGCCCGCTTCGCTCCGAGTTCCTTGGCCACCGACATTGCCTTGTCGAGGTCATCTGGAGAGCCGGCGATGACCACTTGACCGGGGGCGTTGTAGCTGGCTATCCAGGCGTTTCCGGCGGCGCGCTGACAGGCGATGTCGACCTGGTCGTCGTTGAGTCCGAGCACTGCGGCCATGGTGCCGACCTGCTGGTCGGCGGCGGCCTGCATGGCATCGCCGCGCTCGGTCACGAGTCGGACCGCGTCGGCGAAGCCGAGGGCGCCGGCCGCGGTGAGAGCGGAGTATTCACCGAGACTGTGGCCGGCGTGGGCGGTCGGCACGACACCGAGACGACCGACCGCGTCGAGCACCACCATCGAAGTGACGAAAGTCGCGAGCTGGGCGTTACGGGTGCGGGTGAGCTCTTCGGTGCCGGTGTGGAGGAGAAGCTCGGCGACGTCGCGCCCGGCGGCATCGGATGCCTCGTCCACCAGTTCCCAGGACGGATGGTCGGCCCATTCGGAGCCCATGGCGGGTTTCTGCGAACCCTGCCCGGGATATGTGAAAACGATCATTCAGGCGCCTTCGGAGCGGATGTCTGGCCATTGTGACCAGCGTGACGTGGCGGGGGTTTCATTACCATTGGGTAGGTCGAGTGGAATGTGTCACCTGTGTCACTGGGCGCTCGTGGCCGTGTTGTCGGGCTGGCGTGGCCAGTCGGACATCGCCCGGGCGTTGCGTCTGATCGACATCTCCCTGATCACCGCGACGATGATGACCAGCAGGGCGACTCGGGTGGGGAGGTTCGGGGGGTTTGGGAGCATCGATGAAAGGTTACGCTGCGCCGGACGTTGGGAACACCTCCTGCCCGGGTGGTGGAATTGGCAGACACGACGGACTCAAAATCCGTTGCTCTCGCGAGCGTGCGGGTTCAAGTCCCGCCCCGGGCACCACGCCGCCCCGAACATGCCGTTCTAGAGTGACCGCATGAACAGGGTTCGAATCGAACGGCGTCTGCGCGTCATAAGCAAGCAGATACGGGGCCTGCGCGATGACCTTCGGGAAACCGACGAACAGTCGCGCCGGTTGGCCGACGAGGCCGACAACGCCCGGATCCGGGCCCTCGTTTCGGAAACCCCGCTGGCCGAGCGCGAACATCGTCAGGCCGACCGGCATTCCGAGCGTCTCCGGGTCCACCGTGAGCGGACGCTGGCCAGAGTCAAGGAGCTCGAAAAGGAACAGGACGAACTGCTGGATCGGCTCGGCTCGTTGTGAACGGTCGGCGCGACGACCGGTCGTCGAGACCGGTTCGGATTCTCGTGGCCGAGGACGAAGCCATCATCCGGCTCGACCTGGTCGAGACGCTGGAGTCGGAGGGCTACGAGGTGGTGGCCTCCACCGGCCGGGGCGACGAGGCCATGGAGCTGGCGACCGTGCTCGAACCCGACGTGGCGGTGCTGGACATAAAGATGCCGGGGGCGACCGGAATCGAGGCCGCCCGGGCGATCTCTACCATCGGGGCGTCTGCCGTGGTGATCCTGACGGCGTTCGGTCAACGCGATCTCATCGACGATGCCCGCACGGCCGGGGTCATGGCCTACCTGGTGAAGCCCTATCAGCGCGCCGACCTCATGCCCGCGGTCGAGCTGGCCCTGGCCAGATTCCGTGAGCTGCGAGAATCACAGGGCCACGTCGACGACCTCGAGCGACGACTGGCGGAACGCAAGACGATCGATCGGGCCAAGGGCCGTCTGATCGACCGGCACGGTATGAGCGAGAGTGACGCCTTCGGGTTCCTGCGGTGTACCGCGATGTCTGGCCGACGTCGGATGGCCGACGTGGCCACCGACGTTCTCGGAGGGTCGACGGCGCCGTGAGTGAGTAGGGTCCTCGGCGATGCCCAAAGTCATGCTCGTCGACGGGAATTCTCTGACCTACCGGGCGTTTTTCGCGCTCCCGACCGACATGGCCACTGCCTCGGGCCAGGTCACCAACGCAGTGTTCGGATTCACGTCGATGCTCATCAATCTGCTCAAGGATCATCAACCCGACCTGCTCGCAGTGGCGTTCGATCGCCGCGAGCCGACCTTTCGCCACCTGGCGCTCGCGTCCTACAAGGCCAACCGCGATGCCACCCCCGACATTCTCATCCAGCAGATGGGCCTGGTGCGTCGGCTGCTTGATGTGCTGGGGATCCGATCGGTCGACGTGGTGGGCTTCGAGGCCGACGATGTGATCGCGACGTTGGCCGTCGACGCCCGTGACCGTGGCGACGACGTGATCATCGTCACCGGCGACCGCGACAGCTACCAACTGGTCGAGGACCCCCACGTGAGGGTGCTCTACAACAAGCGCGGTGTATCCGACTACGTCCTCTACGACGAAGCCGGCATAGCCGAACGTACCGGCGTGAAACCGGCCGACTACGTGCAGTACGCGGCTCTGCGGGGTGACCCCTCCGACAATCTTCCGGGAGTTCCAGGGGTCGGGGAGAAGACGGCGGCGAAGCTGATCAACGAACGTGGCGGAATCGACGGGATCTACGAGAGTCTCGATGAGTTCACGCCGAAGTTGCGCGAGAACCTGGCTGCTCACGAAGCCAATGTGCGCAGTAACGTCGAGTTGATGACGCTCGTGCGTGACGTCGCCCTCCCGGTCGGCGTCGCCGACATGACGTTCGGGAATGTCGAAAGTAACGCCGTTCGTGAACTGTTCGACTTCTTGGAGTTCCGCAACCTGTACTCCCGGCTGGCGGCGGTGATGCCCGGGCTCGGCGGCGGGGTCGGCACGGGTTCCGCGTCCGAGATTCTCGAGGCTGAAGTCACCGTGGTCGACACCACGGTCGAGGCGACGGCAGCGCTCGCGGCGGCGGCGACAACCGACAGCGGACCGGTGGCGATGGCCATGATCGACCGGGATGGATCGGGGGGCCTGGTGCTGGTCGATGACCCCCCGATGGCCGGCACGACCTTCATCCCTGATCGACTTCTGGCGGACGATGTCGTGGCGGCGGCACTCGACCGGCTGGTCGGCACCGATGGCCCGGGGGTGGCTCTTCACGGCGCCAAGCCGGCGGTCCGCCGGCTGATCTCGTCGGGGATCGACATGAAGGGCTTGGTGTTGGATACCACCCTCGCCGCTTATCTGCTCGACCCGGCGGGTCGTTCCTATGAGGTAGCCGACGTTCTCGCCCGCTACACCTGCCTCGAACTTCCCGAGTCCGGTCCACCGGCGGGTCAACTCGACCTCGACGGTGACTCCGAACCGGACCATCTGGTAGCAGCGCGCCGGGCCCTCGCCGTCGACAGACTCATCGTGCCGATGCGGCTGGCCATGGATTCCCAGGGGTTGCTGCAGCTGCACGACGACCTCGAGATCCCGCTCGTGAGAGTCCTGGCTCGGATGGAGGACATCGGTATCGGCGTCGACCGTGAGGCCCTCATCCGAATTCGCGACGATCTCGACTCGGCCGCAACGAGACTCCGCCAAACCGTGGTTGCCGATGCCGGCCACGACTTCAACGTCAACTCCACCAAGCAACTGCGTGAGGTTCTGTTCGACGAGCTCGGCCTCACCCCCCAGAAGAAGACCAAGACCGGCTACAGCACCGATGCGCGGTCGTTGGAGAAGCTGCGCGGCGAGCATCCGATAGTCGAGCATCTGCTCGAATACCGCGAGGTCGAGAAACTCCGGTCGACCTACGGCGAGGGACTGCTGGCCGAGGTCGGGCCCGGTGATCGCATCAGGGCCACGTTCAATCAGACGGTCGCCCGCACCGGTCGGCTCAGCTCGGATGCCCCCAACCTCCACAACATCCCCATACGATCCGAGCGGGGTCGGGTGTTCCGGTCGGCGTTCGTCGCTCCGGCCGGCAGCCGCCTGGTGGTGGCCGACTACGACCAGATCGAGCTGCGATGCATCGCCCACCTGGCCGAGGACCCGGGGCTGATAGCGGCATTCGAGGCCGGCGACGACATCCACACCACCGTTGCCGCCCGCGTCTTCCACGTCGACGCGTCGGATGTCGACCACCAGATGCGCTCGAAGGCCAAAATGGTGTCCTACGGGCTGGCCTACGGCATGGAGACCTACGGGCTTGCCCAACGGCTCAACATCGCGACCGGTGAGGCCGCCGAGATCCTCGATTCGTACTTCGAGGCCTTCCCATCGGTCCGGGCCTACATGGAGCACACCGTCGCCGAGGCCCGCGAACGCGGCTACACCGAGACCCTGTTCGGGCGCCGCCGACCGATCCCGGAACTCGCGTCGTCCAACCGCCAGCTTCGTCAGGCGGGAGAACGACAGGCGATGAATGCCGGCATCCAGGGTCTCGCCGCTGACATCTTCAAGGTCGCGTTGATTCGTCTCGATGCCGCACTCGACGAGGCCGGTCTCGCCAGTCGCATCGTGCTGCAGGTGCACGACGAGATACTCGTGGAGGCGCCGCAGGACGAAGTCGATCGGGCCGCCGATCTGGTGCGATCGACCATGACCGGGGCCTACGAACTCAGGGTTCCCCTCGAGGTCGAGCTCCTGGTCGGGTCGAGCTGGGCCGACGCCAAGGGGTAGGCCTGGGCGCGGCGGGTGTTGCCCGTGGACGATCGGGATAGCTTGACACGGTCGTCTCCCGACGGCCCGGCCCGGCCCGATGCCGCGTTGTGCCCCTATTTCCTCTACAAAGCAGTCAACCTTGTCCGATCAGACCGTCCAAGCCTCCTCCGAATCGGAGTTCGGCACCTTCAACGCCGATGGCACCTACACCCCCCGTCAGATAATCGACGCCGACCTCAAGGGCGTCGACATCGAAGAGGCCTACTCCTCGACGATGGTCACCGTCGAGGACGGCCAGCTCGTCGAGGGCACCGTCGTGCGTGTCGACCACGATGAGGTTCTGCTCGACATCGGCTACAAGTCCGAGGGTGTCATCCCGGCCCGCGAGTTGTCGATCCGCAACGACGTCGACCCGTCAGAGGTCGTGTCGATGGGCGAGAAGATCGAGGCTCTCGTCATCACGAAGGAAGACAAGGAAGGTCGCCTGGTCCTCTCCAAGAAGCGTGCCCAATACGAGCGTGCGTGGGGCAAGATCGAGGAGATCAAGGCAGCCGAGGGCGTCGTCAAGGGCATGGTGATCGAGGTCGTCAAAGGCGGTCTCATCATGGACATCGGCTTGCGCGGCTTCCTGCCGGCATCCCTGGTCGAGTTGCGCCGGGTGCGTGACCTCCAGCCCTACGTCGGCAAGGAACTCGACGCCAAGATCATCGAACTCGACAAGAATCGCAACAATGTGGTGCTGTCACGGCGGGCATGGCTCGAAGAAACCCAGCGCGAGCAGCGCGAGGAGTTCCTCGACAACCTCAAGCCCGGTGAACGCCGCAAGGGCGTGGTGTCGTCGGTCGTCAACTTCGGTGCTTTCGTCGACCTCGGTGGCATGGACGGTCTCATCCACGTCTCCGAGCTTTCGTGGAAGCACGTCGATCACCCGAGTTCGGTGGTGTCGGTCGGCGACGAGATCGATGTCGAGGTGCTCGAGGTCGATCTCGAGCGTGAGCGCATCAGCCTTTCACTGAAGGCGACCCAACAGGATCCGTGGCAGGAGTTCGCCGGCAGCCACCGCGTGGGCGAACTGGTCTACGGCCGGGTCACCAAGCTCGTGCCTTTCGGGTCGTTCGTCCAGGTCGGCGACGGCATCGAGGGTCTGGTCCACATCTCGGAGATGTCGGCTCACCACATCGATCTTCCCGAGCAGGTCGTCACGCCCGGTGAGGAGCTGTGGGTCAAGATCATCGATCTCGATCTGCAGCGTCGCCGCATCAGCCTGTCGATCAAGCAGGCGGCCGAAGGCGGCCAGGTCGCGGCCGAATACCAGGAACACTTCGGCGAGCACGCCTACGACCCCGAAGGCAACTACATCGGCGGCGATAGCGACTCCGAGGGCCAGCAGGCCTGGGAGGAGTTCTACGCCACGGTGGAAGACGACGGCGAGGTCGTGGTGGGCCAGAGCGGTACCGACGAAGACGGAACCGAATACGAGTACGTCGAGGTCGAAGAGGTCGTCGAGGAAGTGGTCGTCGAGGAAGTGGTGTCGGAAGCGGAATCGGCCGGGGTCGAGCAGGCTTCCGACGAGGTCGACGAACAGGGCTGATTCCACACCCGTCGGGTCCAGCCGGACACCGATTCGATCGAAACCCTTCAAGGCCGGGACGACTTCTGACGACGAGAAGTCACCCGTCGCGCGGCCTACGTGCGCTGGGCTCGTGGCCCCGGGTCGTTTGCCTCACAAACCCCGTGGAGCAGCCGACAGGGTCGCGGAAGATCGTCTCCGGCAAACGAGGGTCCAGTGGGTTCACGAAGAACGCTCATTTTGATAGCAGCCATAGCGGTCGGTGCCTTCGCTGGTATTGCCCTGCTGAGTTACATCCGTGGCGTGGAGAACGGTGTCTATCAGGACGCCCAACCGGTGCAGGTTCTGATCGCGACGGCAGACATTCCCCAGGGAACACCGGCGTCCGACGCGCTGCGCATGGTGCAGGTGAAGGACATCCCTTTGGAGATCCGTCCCACGAGCTACATCCCGGCCGACGGCACGGACGAACTGGCGGGCCTGGTCGCGAGCAGCGACATTCCGCGTAACCAGATCATCATTCGCGGCCTGTTCGTCGACCCGACAGTGATCCAGCAGTCGTTCAAGGATCAGATCCCCAGTGGCCAGGTGGCCGTCTCGGTGTCGGTCGCCCAGGTCAGGGCGGTCGGCGGCTACCTGCAGCCCGGCGACGAGGTCAACATCATGGTCAACGACAACGCCGCTGGTTGCGGAGCCGGCACCACCCAAGGCGCAGCGGGCGACGTCCCCACGACGACCGTCGTCGGCCCACAGAGCGTGGACCCCACCGACTACTGCTCCTACGTCCAGCCTGCCCGATACATATTCCAGCGCGTGCAGATCCTGGCGATCGGTGATCGCCAGGCCCTGCAGCCCGGCCAGACGTCGGACACCGGGATCGTGCCGATGAGCGGAACCATCACCTTCATGGTTCCCAACGCCGCGGCTCAGATCATCGCCTCGCTCGACCCTTCGATGATCTACCTCACCCTCCTTCCCGAGGACTACCAGGCCGAGCCCCTCCCGGCTCTCACCAAGAAACTCCTCGAAGGGCCGACGCCGGCCGAGACCGCCGGCTGTCTCACGCCCTACGGCACCGACGGCTACGTGGCGGGCGACACCGGAGCCACGGCTTCTGATCTGACCGCCGCTCCGGGCTTCAGCTGCAGTGCGATCCGGGGGGAGTGAGCGCCATGCCGAGTTTCTTCACCGACGACACAAGTTCGATCCCCGAGATCGAGAGCCCCGCGGATGTGATTGATGCCGCGCCGGCCGAGTCCACCACGAAGAGGCCGGTGGGCGATCGTGGAGCCGGCGATGCTGCTGTCAACGTCGTGGTTGTCGATCCCGACGACATCACACGGAACCATCTCCTCACCCAACTCGGTGACGACGTCAGTTCCTTCCCGTCGGCCGAGGAACTCGTGCCGTTCCTCAACGGCGAACCGGTCGTGATGATCCTGGGACCGAGTTGTGCCGTGGATGGTTCTCTCGCCGCGGTTGAACAGGTTCTGTGCAAGCATCGGGAGATCGGTGCGATTCTCGTGGCTGAGGAACTCACCACAAATCTCCTGCAGCAGGCCCTGAGGTCTGGTGTGAAGGACGTGCTGGCGGCCCCGGCCGACGACCAGCAGCTCGCCGAGGCGATTTCCCGGGTCACGCCGGGGCTGTCGGCTTCGTCCAGCGCGCCGCCCGAGGATGATCCGCTGCTCTCGGGGGACGGTGACTTGGCCCACGTGATCACCGTGTTCTCCACGAAGGGCGGTGCCGGTAAGTCGGTCATCGCCACGAACCTCGGGGTCGTGCTGGCCCAGAGGTCGGACAAGCCGGTCTGTCTCGTTGACGCCGACCTGCAGTTCGGCGACATCGCCGTGATGCTGAAGTTGGCCCCCCAGCACACGATTGTCGACGCGGTCAGCTCTCTCGACCGACTCGATGCCAGCTTGCTGCAGAGCCTGCTGATCACTCACGAGTCATCGGGGTTGATGATTCTGCCCGCTCCGCTGGAGCCGGCCTTCGCCGATCAGATAGGCGCCGCGGAGATGGTGCAGATCATCGAGGTCCTGAAGCGCTTCTGCTCCTACGTGATCGTCGACACTCCGGCGTACTTCAACGACGTGGTGCTCGGGATCATCGAGGCCAGCGACGACGTGCTGCTCGTGGCAGGGATGGATATTCCCAACATCAAGAACGTGAAGATCGGCCTCCAGACCCTGAGGCTTCTCAACACCCCGATGGAGAAGCTCCGCCTGATCCTCAACCGGGCCAACTCGAAGGTGAAGCTCGATGTCAGCGAGGTGGAACGGACGTTGCAGGTCAGCGCCGACGTGCTCATCCCGAGCGACATCATTGTGCCACAGTCGGTCAACCGAGGTGTCCCGCTCGTCCAAACCGCGAAGAGGTCGGGGGTGGCCAAGGCCATCGGGGAAATCGCTGACATCTTCGCCGCCGACGCGGCCCCGGCGAAACGCGGTTGGCGTTGATTCCCCAGACATCGGCTTTCGGTCGGATCGAGATTGTCGGCACGAGTTGTCGGCGAGGAGTGTGAATGTCTCTCTACAAGCGACTCCACGAGGTTCAGCAGAACGGCAGCGGAGATGCGGGTGAAACCAAGACGGCTTCACCGGCCGGTGGTGGATCTTCCGGCGGAGCCGGCGGGTTGCTGGCGGCGACCAGGCAGGCCCGAAGCGGTCCGGCCGGTCGACGTGACCCGGTGCTCGACGAGCTTCGACAGAGGATTCATCACAGTCTGATCGACGAGCTCGGTCCGATCCTCTACGACAGTCGACTGTCGGAGGAGGATCTTCGCAAGAAGGTCCATGAACAGCTGATCGCCGCTCTTGCCCAGGAGCGCGCACCGCTCTCGGCCGCCGACAAGGCGCAGCTCATACAGGACGTGTCCGACGACATTCTCGGATACGGACCCATAGATCCTCTGCTTCGTGATGACGACGTCTCGGAAATAATGTGCAACGGCCCCGATGCCGTGTACGTCGAGCGCGATGGACGGCTGGTCAAGGACCCCGTGACCTTTGTCGATGAGGCCCACCTGCGCCGCATCATCGACAAGATCGTCGGCCAGGTGGGTCGGCGTATCGACGAGTCATCGCCCATGTGCGACGCCCGACTTCCCGACGGTTCCCGTGTGAACGCCGTCATCTCGCCGTTGACGATCGGTGGCCCCTTTCTCACCATCCGAAAGTTCAAGGCCGACCCGCTGCAGGTCGACGACCTGATCCGATTCGGCACCTTCGACGCCAATTCCGCCCGGTTCCTCCAGGCGTGCGTGGTCGGTCGTCTCAACATCGTCGTCGCCGGCGGCACCGGCACCGGCAAGACGACGACCCTCAACGTCCTCTCGTCGTTCATCCCCGACGGCGAACGGGTGGTGACGGTCGAGGATGCCAAGGAACTGCAACTCCGTCAGGACCATGTGCTGTGCATGGAGACCCGACCGCCCAACATCGAGGGGCGGGGCCAGGTCACGATCCGCGACCTGGTGAAGAACAGTCTGCGTATGCGACCCGATCGGATCGTCATCGGGGAGTGCCGCGCCGGCGAGGCCCTCGACATGCTCCAGGCCATGAACACCGGCCATGACGGCTCGCTCACCACCGTCCACGCCAACTCGCCGCGGGACACACTCAGCCGCCTCGAGACGCTGACCCTCATGGCCGGGTTCGATCTGCCGGTTCGGGCCATCAGGGAGCAGATGGCATCGGCCATCGACGTGATCATCCAGATCGCGCGGCTCCGCGACGGAAGCCGCCGCATCACCCACGTCACCGAGGTCCAGGGCATGGAGGGGGACGTCATCACTCTCCAGGACATCTTCTTGTACGATTTCGCCGCCGGCGTCGACGACGACGGCCGGTACCGTGGCGTACTGCGACCGACCGGAATTCGACCGAAGTTCGCCGAGAAGTTGAAGTCTCAGGGGATCAAGCTCGGTCCCGAGACGTTCGCGCCACAGAATGTCGGAAGGTCCGAGCAGTGAGAGCCCGACCCCCGGGGGCCACTCCCGGTCGGCACCGAGCGCGTCGGCACCCACTCGTATGGGTGGCACTGATCGTCCTGATCGCCGGTCTGGGCCCGGGCCAGTCGGCCTTCGCCCAGACTCCTGCGTCACCGTTCGGGCCCGCCACCACGCTGATGTCGGTTGACACCGTCGGTGATCCGGTGGTCATCGTCCGTACTCCCCAGAGGCCGGTCACCGTCGACATCGAGGTGGGCGGCCTGCCGGCCACCGTAGGCTCGATCACCTCGATGGCCGACAGCGCCCGATCGGTGCAGACCGTCCTCGTGATCGACAACGGTGCGGAGGCCTCGGGGTTTCTCGACAGTTTCGTGTCGGCGGCTCGCGACTATGTCTCGGCCGCGCCGGCCGGTGAACAGATCAGCGTCTGGACCACCGGCGGAGGACCGAAACTGAGGGCGGCCGGTACCTCCGACCGACAGCGAGTCGATGCCGTTCTCGCCAACCTGGTCAGCGCGGCCGGTAGCAACCACATGTGGGACACCGTTCGGGGTGCCGCGTTGGATTTGACCGACACTGCGGTCGGTTCGACCAACGTGGTCCTGTTCGTCGGATCCGTCGATACCGAGTCGGTCTCGACGTCAACCGAGGCACGAGGAGCGGTGCTGGCAGCAGGGGCATCGGCATTCGTCGTTTCCAACGACAACCCTGCTCTCCCCCTCGATTCGCTCACCCGACTCGTGGCGGTCAGTCCGGCTGGGGGATTCAAGGCCGATTCCGATCCCGCGGTCCTGGCCGGCTACGGCAAGTCGGTGTCTGATGTCGTGTCGGGAACGTGGCTGATCAGGTTCTCGGCCGAGAACCTCAACACCGAGAATCAGATCGGCATAACGGTTGATGGCACACACTTCTCTGCCTCCTATGTCCCCGAATCGATCACCACCGGCCGCGCTCTCGCCCCCTTCCCGGTCGTCACTGACGGCGGGTTGCCGGGCCTCAGCGGTAGCTCGGCCAAGCTGATTGGGGTGTCCATGGGTGCTCTGGCGGCTGCTCTGGCCGCTTACGCGCTGGTGATGCTCTTCCAGAACGATCCCTCGGGTCTCGACTCGACCCTCATGCCGTACACCGAGTCGCTCGCCGGGGATGCCGCGGGCGCCGGTGGCCAGAAGCGGTCATTCTCCAAGAACCTCCTCGTGATGCGGGCGGTGGAGATCACCGAGGGTCTGGCCGAGCGTCAGGGGGTGCTGTCGAAATTGGAGGCGCTGCTCGAACGAGCCGATCTGCCTCTGAGAGTTGGTGAGGCGCTCAGCGGCTACGCGGCGATCACCCTGTCGGCGGCGGTGTTCGGTCTGCTCCTCGGCAAGACGCTCACCGCCATGGTGTTCTTCACCGCGATCGGGCTGACGATCCCGCCGCTGGTTGTGAAGATGAAAGCCGGCCGCAGGCGCAAGAAGTTCATGGGCCAACTGCCCGATACCCTGCAGTTGCTCTCGTCGACGCTGAAGGCCGGCTACTCGTTCATGCAGGGCGTGGACGCCGTGTCACAGGAGATCGCCGAGCCGATGGCCGGAGAGCTACGCCGCGTCGTCACTGAGGCCCAGTTGGGGCGTCCGGTGGAGGAAGCGATGGACGCGTCGGCGGAACGGATGGACTCGAACGACTTCGCGTGGGCGGTCATGGCCGTGAGGATCCAGCGTGAAGTCGGCGGCAACTTGTCGGAACTCCTGCTCACGGTGGCCGAGACCATGACCGAACGCGAGCGGCTGCGCCGCGATGTGGCCTCACTCACGGCCGAGGGAAAGATGAGCGCCATCATCCTCGGGGCGCTGCCGATCCTGCTGGGGATCGTCATGTGGGTGCTCAACAATGACTACATCGAGCTGCTCTTCACCGACCCGCTCGGAAAGATCCTGCTGGTCATTTCGGGCGTCGCCGCTCTTGCCGGCTTCGCCTGGATGAAGAAGATCATCACCATCGACATCTGAGGCACACGTGTTCAACATCGATCCCCAAGTCGCAGTTGTCCTCTTCGGAGGGGCCATCGGTCTGGTCATCTGGACCGTCGCGTCACAGGCGCATGACAAGTCGGTGGTCCGGGAATCGCTCCGCCAGCTCGACGAGTACGAAATCGACAACGTTCGGGACCAGCAGCTTCTCAACCCGTTGGCCGAGCGTGCGCTCATGCCGGTTCTCGGAGCGTTGACCAACATCGGCCGGCGCTTCACGCCGGTCGGGTATGTCGACGGGGTCAGGCACAAGTTCGTCCTGTCGGGGCGTCCACAGGCCGAGGCGGTGGATCGTTTCCTGGCGATTCGGGTCGTCACGGTGGTTCTGATCCCGATCTCACTGTGGTTCTCCTACGGGCTCAATCCGATGGGTATTCAAGGAAAGAGTCAGATGGGTGTGGCCGCGCTGAGCGTCCTCGCGTTGCTGGTCGGACCCGACGCGAAACTCAACCGGAAGGTGGAGGAGCGCCAGAAGGCGATCCAGAGGGGTCTGCCCGACATCATTGATCTTCTGGTGATCAGCGTGGAGGCCGGCCTCGGCTTCGAACAGGCGCTCGAGCGCACGGTCCGATCGGTGCCCGGACCGCTCAGCGATGAGTTCATCCGGATGTTGGGTGAGGCCCGTGCCGGTTCCACCCGAGCCGACGCGATGCGGGCTCTCGACGCACGTATCGAAGTGCCCGAGATCCGTTCGTTTGTGCTGGCGATACTCCAAGCCGACACGTTCGGTGTGTCGATCGGTCGTGTGCTCAGAGCCCAGGCGGCGGAAATGCGCATCAGGCGTCGCCAGCTCGCTCAGGAGAAGGCCCAGAAGGCCCCCGTGAAGATGCTCATCCCAATGGTGTTCTGCATCTTCCCGGCGTTGTTCACGATCGTCCTCGGTCCGGCGGCGCTTCGGATCATGGCCAACTTCTGAGTGGACCCTTGACCGGAACCGTGATCGCGGAGATCGCCGGGGACACGGCTTCCGGCGTCCGCGGCCGGGGTCCCGCTCGGCGTGTGGACGGCCCGAACCTCGGGGGGGTGGTCGGACTGTGCATGGCGCTGATCGGCACGGTCATCGGCTCTCAACGCCTGTCCGACAACAGCTTCCTGACCCACCTGGCCACCGGTCGCGAGATGATCGCCCACGGATTCGTCCACCGCGACGTGTTCACCTGGACGTCGCAGGGGCGCGAGCTGGTGGTCCAGAGCTGGCTGGCTTCGCTGCTCTACGGCTTCGTCGAGCAGATCGCCGGCCTGGGTGGATTGCGTCTGCTCATGGCGGCCACGGCCGGCTTGCTGGCCTGGATCTCATGGCGGCTCAGTGACGAGGCCCCGAGTCTGTTCACCCGCCTCGTGGTGATGGCACCCGTGCTCGTGGTCGGCGCCGTGATGTGGAGCGAACGGCCGCTTCTCATCGCTCTGGTTCTGTTCGGCATGACACTTCTCGTCACCCGAGGGCGCGGTAGCCCGGTGTGGATGGTCGTCATCGGGGTGATCTGGATCGGTGTTCACGGGAGCTGGCCGTTGGGTCTGGTTCTTCTCGCCGGGCGGGCCATCGGGGCGCGTCTCGACCACGACGATCCGGTTCGTGAGCTGCGGGCGCTGAAATGGCTGGGGGCCGGGATCCTCATCGGAGGAGTATTCAATCCCTACGGTCCCAGGCTTCTCGCATTCCCGTTCGAGCTGCTGGGCCGCCGGGAGATACTCTCCAACGTGGCGGAATGGCGGTCACCGTCCTTCGACGTACTTTACGCGAGGGCATTCCTGGTGATCGTCATCATGTTGATCGTCGCGGTGACCCGACGATGGTCGTGGCGCACGCTCCTTCCGGCGATTGTGTTCGTGGCCGCGGCGTTGGTGAGTCGTCGTAACATTCCGCTGGCGACCTTGGCCGTGATCCCCGTCCTCGCGGCCGGACTGCCGTCTCTCGGCCGGCTCGCCTCGGGCGATTCCTCCGAGATGACAAGGCGGCTCGGACATGTCCTGACGGTGCTGGTCGTCGTCTTCCCGCTTCTGCTGGTGCGACCGCCCAACCTGGACCTCTCGCAGTATCCCGTCGAGGCGGTCGATGCCATGGAAACGGCCGGGGTCTCGCCGGCGGTTGTTCATGTGATCCATCCCGACTTCGTTGGTAACTACCTCGAACTCCGGTACGGCGATGCCGCGGCGGCGTGGATAGATGATCGTTACGAACTCCACAAGACCTCTCTGATGGCGGACTACCTGACCCTGTTCGACGCCGGGCCCGGATGGCGCGAGGTGCTGGATCGTAGCGGGGGTGACGTTCTGCTCTGGCCGACCGACAAGCCGTTGACGCAGCTGGTGAGGGACGTGGCCGGCTGGCACACGCTCTGGGCGGACGCCGACTGGACCGTGCTCTGTCGCCCTGACGTGATCGGCTGCGGAGAATCGTCGAACCTCGGTTGAAGAGTTCTCCCGATTGGTCGGGATCTGCCGATGGAGCAGCATCCAAACGGGGGTGAGCCGTCATCGACACCATGAGTGACATCGAGACACCCGCCGCGGTGTCGGTGGAGACATCGAAGAGGCAGAAGTCGGAGCGTGCGTGGCGTCGCGGCAGACGGCTGGCCCGACTGGCCATCCGAGGCGACGGCTACGACCGGCGTGAGCCCGGCCTCCCGAGTCGGCTCGACCGCGTCGAGCATTTCGCGCCCGCCATCCTCGCCATTCGCTGGGCGATGACGGTGGTTTCGTTGGCGTTGGCCGCCGACGGGTTCCTCAACGTCGACCGGAGGATCGTGACGTGGAGTTTCGTCGTGGTCAGCTACACGGTGATCCGCACGATCAGTCCCATTCGCTATCGCGGCAACATCTTCTCTCTCCTGCAGGTCTTCGCCGAGATAGCGCTTCACGTCGCGGCCGTGGCCTCCACCGGATTCTGGGACTCTCCGTTCGTCTTCTCCCTTATCACCGCGATCGTGGTGGCCGGGTTCGCCCGTGGTTTCGGATTCGGGCTCAGGATCAGCATCGGTGCCTCGCTGGCGGTGAGTCTGGCCGAGGCGTCACGGCCGGGTTTCACGTCCCAGGATCTGCGGCTGGCTCTGCAATGGTCGACGGTGATGCTCCTCATCGGGGTGGTGGCCGGCTACGCCAGGCGCATCAGCGGTGAGGCCGATCGTCAGCACTCGCTGGCGCTCAGCCGACTCGACAAGCTCTCCGATGCCAACGCCTTGTTGTTCTCCCTGCATCGGGTGGCCCAGACCCTTCCGGCGTCACTCGATCTCGGCGATGTGCTCGACACGACCGTCGGTCGCCTCCGAGGCCTCATCGATTTCGATTCACTGGCCATTCTGGTGTTCGACGACACCGATGCCAGTTGGCAGGTCGTACGGCGTGAAGGTGCCACACTCCCGGCGCGCCTGGGTCCGACGGAACTACCGGCACCGCTGATGAGGTCAATGGCCGACAACCGGCTGGTCGAGGTTCCGGACCTGAGTCACCCGCATGGTCCGGGCATCTCGCCGACGTCCTCGTCCGGCATCTACTCGGTGTTGTCGGCCCGTGGTTCGGTGATCGGACTGCTCGCGGTGGAGTCACGACGACCCTCGGCGTTCAGTCGTCGTGATACCGAGCTCCTGGAAGGGTTTGTCGAACCGGCGGCCCTCGCCATCGACAACGCCCGATGGTTCGGTCGGCTGCGCACCGTCGGTGCCGACGAGGAACGGACCCGTATCGCCCGAGACCTCCACGACAACATCGGTCAGTCGCTCGCCTACCTGGCCTTCGAACTGGACCGTATCGTGGGTCGTCTGGACAAGGGCGAGGAGGTCGGCGATTCGCTGGTTCAGCTCAGGAATGACCTGCGGGGCGTGATCGGCGAGGTACGAGACACTCTCTATGACCTTCGGACCGACGTGTCCGAGGGCCAGGAGATCGGTGATGTCCTCGAGCAGTTCGCAGGCCGGTTGATGGATCGCAGCGACCTCGATATCCGTGTCTACGCCGACCGTGACGGTCAGCGGCTTCCGCTCCTGCAGGAACGGGAGCTCTGGCGGATCGCCCAGGAAGCGTTGGTGAACGTGCAGCGTCACTCCGGAGCCAAGGGCGCGGCGGTCAGATGGCGCTGTGATGGCGAGGCTGCGGCGCTGGAGATCGCCGACGATGGCAAGGGGTTCCCGGAAGGCAAGGCCGGGCGGCTTGATTCCTACGGGATCATGGGCATGCGGGAACGGGCCTCGAGCATCGGTGCCACGCTTGAAATCCACAGCGAGGAAGGCAAGGGCACCGTCGTTCGCTGCTTCCTTCCGTCCGATCGCAACGGCGGGCGCAGACGGTGAGCGTCGGTCGACCACAGGGAGTGGGCGGATTGGTTTCATTGCCTAACAATGTCGGCGACGGAACCGATGGAGGCTTGAGCCGGAAACGGTTCGTCTTCTTGGGGGTGGCCCGCCGGGTCGCCGGGACAATTCGAGGTCGCTGATACACATGACAATTCGTCTGATGCTTGCTGACGACCACCGCATGCTCCGTGAGGGGCTGAGCCGGTCGATGTCCGAACACGGCTTCGATGTGGTGGGAGAGGCACGTGACGGTCTCGAAGCCGTCAACATGGCCTACAGCCTTCAGCCCGACGTGATCCTCATGGATGTGTCGATGCCGGAAATGGATGGGGTCGAGGCCTGCCGCCAGGTGCGAAGTTCCGGCAGCGACACCAAGGTTGTCATGCTCACCATGCATGCCGACCAGGAGGTCCTGGCGAATGCCATCCGCGCCGGCGCCTGTGGCTACCTGGTGAAGGACTGCTCGACCGAGGAGATCGCCGATGCGGTTCGTATGGCCTCCAACGGCGACACCGCTCTGTCGCCGCAGCTCGCGGCTTCGATGCTGGACGAGGTTCGCAAGCTCGAGATGGCACCATCGCGTGAAGAACGGGTGGTGACCAAACGCGAGGAAGAGGTGTTGCAGGCCATCGCCGACGGATGCTCCACGTCCGAGGTGGCCGAACAGATGTTCATCAGCCAGAAAACGGTGAAGAACCATCTGGCGTCGATCTACCAGAAGCTCGACGCCCGGGACCGCACACAGGCGGTTCTGAGGGCGGTACGCATGGGGATCGTCAGCCTGGAGTGAGTCGGTCGGCCCATCCCACAGGGGATTCCGACCCATGCATTGGGCCATTCGATCCATTCAGCAGCGCGGTGTATGTGCCGAAAGCACTAGTAGCGCCCTCGACGGTGGGGGCACCGATGGGGAGTCCAGACGATGACAGAGGCATTCGGGTTCGTGTCCAGATGGCTGGCGGTTCGCGCCCGCGACAGCCGGGGTGCCAGCCTTATCGAATACACCCTGCTGTTGTCACTGATCGTCCTGGCGGCACTGGCCGGGCTCAGCGCCTTTGGTCTCGGTGTCAGCAGAAGCCTCGACGATTCGGCCGCCAAGATACTTGCCGCCGGGGGTCTCGGCTAGCCGTAGTCGGTTGTGACGTCGGGACGGATTTCTCCTACGGTCCTGCAACGTGATCGAGATTGGTCTCACCGGAGGAATCGGTGCCGGCAAGTCGACCGTGGCCGACGGCCTGACCGACCGTGGTGCCGTGCTCATCGACGCCGACCGTGTCGTACGCGACCTGCAGGAGCCCCAGGGGCCCGTATTCGTCGCCATGGTCGAGCGCTGGGGTGACCGAATCGTCGCCGCGGACGGGCATCTCGACCGGGCCGCGGTCGCCGGGATCGTATTCGGCGATGATGACGAACTGAAGGCCCTCAACGACATTGTGCATCCGGCGGTAGCGGAGGAGATGGCGGCGAGTCGCAAGGCCCTGGCCGACACCGACTCGATCGTGGTCCTTGACATTCCCCTGCTGGTGGGTGCCGACGGCGAGTCGCCGAAGCACCCGTTCTCCGATCTGGCCGGGATCATCGTGGTCGACACCGACCCGGATCTCGCCGTCGAGCGACTGATCTCCCAGCGCGGGTTCTCCCGGGACGACGCGCGAGCCAGGATCGCGAGCCAGGTCGGCCGGGAGGCGCGGCTGGCCGTGGCGGATTTCGTGATCGACAACTCCGGAAGCCTCGAGTCGCTGGAGCGTCAGATCGACGCGGCGTGGGAGTGGATGACATCTCTCGGGTGATCCGACCGGGAATCAATCCCGGCGGTGCGGGGGTTACCGGGCGGTGACAGCAGGCAAGGTGGACACGGCAGTCGACTCCGATCCCGACGGCCGTTGGAAGCAGCTGGCTGTGCTGAGCGTGGCCATGGTGCTCTCGATGGCGCCGTGGTTCTCGACCGCGGCTGTGCTTCCGCAGTTGCGTGAGGCCTGGGGGTTCGGTCGCGTTGCCGGCTCGTGGCTCACCATCGCCGTTCAGATCGGATTCGTGTTGGGAGCGCTCGGCTCCGCTCTTACCAATCTCGCCGATCGGATCGCCCCCCGTCGCCTGATCCTGATCGGCGCCACGATCGCCGCGGCCGCCAACGTGATGCCCGCCGTGCTCGACGCTTACGGACCGACCCTGGTGGCCCGCCTGGTCACCGGCGCGGCCCTCGCCGCCGTGTATCCGCCGGCGATGAAGGCGATGAGCACCTGGTTCCGGGTCGAGCGAGGCCTGGCCCTGGGTGCGATGGTCGGTGCCCTTACGATCGGGTCGGGGTTACCTCATCTCGTCAATGGGGTCGGTGGAGCCGGATGGCGCTGGGTTCTGGTTGTCACGTCGGCTGCCACCTTCATCGGTGGTGTCGTGGCCGATCGTCTCGGCACCGATGGGCCCTACACCTATCCGGTCGCACCGTTTGAACCGCGTGCGGTTCGCGATGCCTTCGCCAACCGACGGGTGCGCCTGGCCACGCTGGGATACTTCGGGCACATGTGGGAGCTCTATGCCATGTGGGCCTGGTTCGGGGCGTTCTACGTCGACGTGCTCACCGCCGACGGTTACACCAACCCGGCCCGTCGCGGATCACTGGTGGCGGCGGCGGTCATCGGTATCGGAGGTATCGGGTCGTTGTGGGCGGGCCGGGTCTCTGATCGGTGGTCACGCGAGGTGGCGGCCGGCGTACCGATGATCGTGTCCGGTTCCGTCGCCCTCGGTATCGGGTTCTTGAGCAGCTCGTCGCCGTTGCTGGTGGCCGTTCTGGGCCTGATCTGGGGTATCTCCGTGGTGGCCGACTCGGCCCAGTTCTCGACCATCGTCACCGAAGCCGCCGACCAGAGATACGTGGGTACGTCACTGACGGTGCAGTTGGCATCGGGGTTCGTCCTCACCGTGGCCACCATCTTCTTCGTGCCGGTCATCCGGGATGCCTGGGGCTGGGGAGTGGCGTTTGCCTTCCTCGCTCCCGGTCCTCTCATCGGGGCGTTGGCCATGAAGGCCCTCGACAAGGACCGCAGGCAGGAGTCGGCCAGGTCGGATGTCGTAGCCGCTCGCTAGGTTTGGCGGATGGCCCCGGTCACGGTTCCCGCGTCGAAGATCCGCTTCAGGGTCGTGTCCGACTTCAAGCCCTCCGGCGATCAGCCGGCGGCCATCGAGGCCCTGACCGCCGGAATCGACCGGGGAGAGAAGTTCCAGACGCTGCTCGGCATCACCGGCTCCGGCAAGAGCGCCACGATCGCGTGGACCATCGAAAAGGTTCAGCGGCCCACTCTCGTTCTGGCCCCCAACAAGAGCCTGGCCGCTCAGCTCGCCAATGAACTCAAGGAGTTCTTCCCTGACAACAGGGTCGAATACTTCGTCAGCTACTACGACTACTACCAGCCCGAGGCCTACATCGTCGCCAGCGACACCTACATCGAAAAGGACTCGTCGGTCAACGACGAGATCGATCGCCTGCGTCACTCTGCCACGTCGTCGTTGCTGACCCGACGCGACACGATCGTGGTCGCATCGGTGTCGGCGATCTACGGCCTGGGTTCGCCCGAGGAATACGAGTCACAGCTGCTGGTTGTGCGGGTCGGCGAGGAATACGATCAGCGCTCGATTCTGCGTCGGCTCGTCGACATGCAATACGAGCGCAACGACATGAACCTGGTGCGGGGAAAGTTCCGGGTGCGAGGCGACACCATCGAGATCCATCCCGCCTACGACGAAACCGCGGTGAGGGTCGAGCTGTTCGGCGACGAGGTCGAGCAGATAACGGTGGTCGATCCGCTCACCGGCGAACGCATCGACACCCTCGATGAACTCGTGGTGTTCCCGGCGACCCACTACGCCACCAGCCAGGAACGCCTGGCCAAGGCCATGGTCCGGATACGACAGGAACTCCAGGAGCGTCTCGGGACCTTCGAGGCCGAGGGCAAACTACTCGAGGCGCAACGGCTGCGGATGCGCACCGAATACGACCTCGAGATGATGGAGGAGCTCGGCTACTGCAACGGCATCGAGAACTACTCGGGTCCGATCGACGGCCGCGGGCCGGGTGAGCCCCCCTACACGTTGATCGACTACTTCCCCGAAGACTTCATGTTGGTGATCGACGAATCGCATGTGGCGGTGCCCCAGCTCCACGGCCAGTACGAAGGTGATCGGAGCCGCAAGCTCAACCTGATCGAGCACGGCTTCCGGCTCCCGTCGGCCGCCGACAACCGGCCGCTCACGTTCGAAGAAGTCATGGAGCGGCTCAACCAAGCCGTTTTCCTGTCGGCCACTCCGGGCCGGTTCGAGCTCGAGATGTCGAGCCAGATCGTGGAGCAGATCGTCCGCCCCACGGGGTTGATCGATCCCGAGGTGATCGTGAAGCCCACCAGCGGCCAGATCGACGACCTCCTGGACCTGATCGCCGGCCGGGTCGACAGCAGGCAGCGTGTGTTGGTCACCACCCTCACCAAGAAGATGGCCGAGGACCTCACCGATTACCTCTTGGAACTCGGGGTCAGGGTCCGCTATCTCCACAGCGAGGTCAACACCGTGCAGCGCATCGAGATCCTGCGTGACCTGAGGCTGGGCGAGTTCGATGTGCTGGTCGGCATCAACCTCCTGCGCGAGGGTCTCGACCTTCCCGAGGTGTCCTTGGTGGCGATTCTCGATGCCGACAAGGAGGGTTTCCTGCGCTCGGAGACGTCGTTGGTGCAGATGATCGGTCGGGCGGCGAGAAACGTCGACGGCCAGGTGGTCATGTATGCCGACAAGGTCACCGACTCGATGCAGCGGGCCATCTCCGAAACGATGCGCCGACGCCGACTCCAGCAGGCCTACAACGAGCGACACGGTATCGACCCCACTTCCGTCCGCAAGGCCGTGACCGACATCCTGTCGCTGATCAGGCCGTCGTCGGAGCGGGCTCCGGTTCCGGAGAACTCGAGCGATCTGGCCAAGCGACGCCGCGCCACCGAGAAGCTCGGCGATCTGCCCGAGGAGCAACTGGAACGGCTGATCCTCACCCTCGAGGGTGAGATGCACGATGCCGCGGCTGATCTCCGTTTCGAGTACGCGGCCCGGCTTCGCGACGAGGTCAAGGAACTCAAGCGCGAACTCCGTGACATGCGCTGAAGACGCCGCCCGCCCGTCCCCGGGCCGGCTCCAGTGTCGACGGCGTCTGCCGATGGAGTGAGGTGTTGGATGCGACCACCGTCGACCGCGTGCGCCCTCGGATCACCGAGCACGTCGCCCAGCGGTGGTTCGTACGCCCGTTGCTGTCGGCCCTGGTTCTCGGTGCGGTCCTCCTGACCATGGGGCAGCTGATCAACCCCGGCGGGTATCTGAGTACGGACGTGGGGGGAAAGGTGGCCACGCTCGACGCCATGGCGGTCGGCGGCACGGTCTCCCCCGACTTGGGCTACTGGGCCGAGTCGGCCGATCCGGACGGGTCTTTGTACCCGATGTTCTCCACCACGTCGATGGGTGGCAGCTGGGTCAATGTCACTACCCTTCCGATGCTCTACGTGGCGTTGCCTTTCTACGATCTCGGTGGTGTCAGACTTGCTCTGATCGTGCCGGTCCTGGGCGCCGTGTTGGCCGCCTTGGCTGCCCGGAGCCTGGTCATGCGTCTCGGCGGCGACCGGTGGCGCGGGGCTGCAGCGTTCTGGGTGGTCGGCTTGGCCTCGCCGGCGACCATCTACGCGCTCAGCATTTGGGAACACACTCTCGGGCTTGCCCTCATGGCGTGGGGGGTGGTGGCCGCGCTCGATGTCGTCCACCCGCGTCGCCCCGCGTCTGCGACCACCCGGTCGATCGCGGTCTCGGGGCTGTTGGCGGGACTGGCGTTCGGGGTCGCGGCATCGATGCGACAGGAGGCCCTGGTCTACGGATTCGTGGTGGGCGGGCTGCTGGTGTTCACGTTGTTGGGCTCCGGAAGGGTGGTCGCCGCGTTGTCGGCCGGCGGGGCCATGGCGGCAGCGGCATTGGCGGCATTGACGGCCAACAGCATGCTCGAGGTGGCGGTTCTCGGATCATCGATGCGATCCGGTCGTTCGGCCGCCACCGCCGAGGCGGCCGGTTCGTTGCTCGATTCGCTGGGCACGAGGGCCCGCGAGGCGCTGACCACCTTTGCCGGGCCCTCGACTGCATCTTCGGTCTCGGCGTATCTCGTCGCGGCCGGCGTGGCGTTGCTGCTCTGGCTGGCCGGGCGAAGGGCCGATCGGCCCGATGAGGTTCGTCTCGTGCTCGCCGGACTGGGTGTGGTGGTCACGCTCGAGGCGCTCAACCTGGTGCTCGGAGGACTCAACTTCGTGCCGGGAATGCTGGCGGCCACACCTCTCGCCGGTCTCGGACTGGCGCGTGGCTGGGCCGCGGGTCCGAGGCGGTTCGTGACGGTGGTGGCGGTGGCGGCCCTTCCGCTGATCTGGCTGACCCAGTACACGGGGGGTGCGGGGCCGCAATGGGGGGGCCGCTACCTGCTTCTCAGCGGGCTGCTGCTGACGGTTGTGGCCATCGTCGGACTCGAATCGGAGTCGGCGGTGCGGGTGGGGCGCACGGTGGCGCTGGCCGGTTTGGCCGTGACCGTTGTCGGGGTGTCCTGGTCGGTGGTGAGGGCCGACTCGTTCGCCCGGTCGACCAGCCGGCTGGCGTCACGGCCCGAGCCGGTTCTCGTCTTCAGCGACCCGTTCATCGCCAGGGAATCAGGGCCGGTCGCAACGTCGCACCGGTGGTTGGCGGCAACGGATTCCGGTGGTCGGGAAGAGGCACTGTCGGTGATCACTGCGATGGGATTCCACGAGTTCGGGTACGTCGAGGTGGTGCACGGCAACGACATCGTGGACTTCCCGGGATGGAAACTCGAGCGTGTCGACGAGATGCCGCTGATCGGGAGCGACCAGCTCCGGATATCGACCTGGAAAACCACTTCCTGACGAACACGTGTTCGAGAGGTGGGCCCGGGTAGAGTGCCTCGGTGGCTGATCGTCTCGTCGTAAAGGGCGCACGCGAACACAACCTCCGGAATATCGATCTCGACCTTCCCCGCGACAAGCTCATCGTCTTCACCGGGCTGTCGGGCTCCGGTAAGTCCTCACTCGCTTTCGACACGATCTATGCCGAGGGCCAGAGGCGCTACGTCGAGTCGCTGAGCGCCTACGCACGCCAGTTCCTCGGCCAGATGGACAAGCCCGACGTCGACTTCATCGAAGGCCTGTCGCCGGCCATCTCGATCGACCAGAAGAGTGCCGGCCGCAATCCGCGCTCGACCGTCGGCACCGTCACCGAGGTCTACGACTACCTGCGCCTGCTCTACGCCCGCATCGGGGTACCCCACGACCCGGAAACCGGCGAGGAACTGGTCAGGCAGACCCCTCAGCAGATCGTCGACAAGATCCTCGGTATGGCGGAGGGAACCCGGTTCCAGATTCTCGCACCGGTGGTACGCGGCCGGAAGGGCACCTACGAGACCCTGCTGGTGGATCTGGCCAAGCAGGGATTCGCACGAGCCGTCGTCGATGGTGAAGCGGTCGAACTCGGCGACGAGATCGACGTCGACCTCGAGCGTTACGAAGTCCACACCATCCAGGTCGTAGTCGACCGGCTGGTGATGAGAGACGGCATCGAACGGCGCCTGACCGACTCGATCGAAACCGCGTTGGGCCTGGCCGGCGGTATCGCCGAAGTGCAGCTGGTGCCCCGCGACGGCGACCCCGAGACCATCGTGTTCAGCCAGCATCTCTCCCGGCCATCCGACGGCAAGTCGTTCGAAGAGTTGGCTCCCCGCAACTTCTCGTTCAACTCTCCCTACGGAGCGTGTCAGCACTGCGACGGACTCGGCACCGTGTTCGAGGTCGATCAGGAGCTGGTGGTTCCCGACCCCGAGGCGGCGATTGCCGACGGGGCGATCCGGCCGTGGGCGGGTGGTCGCAGCCGCTACTTCGGTCGCCTGGTCGAGTCGGTGTGCGAGGACTACGAGATCCCGACCGATGTCGCGTGGCAGGAGTTGTCGAAGCAGCAGCAGAGCCTCCTGCTTCGGGGCCGGGGTGTGAAGGGTCGGGTTCAGGTCCGGTACAAGAATCGCTACGGCCGTGTCCGCACATATCAGGCCAAGTTCGAAGGCGTGATCCCGTACCTGAGCCGGCGCCACAGTGAGGCCGAGACCGATTCGGTGAGAGAGCAGATCGAGGGCTACATGCGACAGGTTGCCTGCCCGGTCTGCGATGGTTCCCGCCTCAACCCGGTTTCGATGGCCGTCACCATCGACGGCCGCCCCATCCACGAGATCTGCGCGATGTCGATCGTCGACGCCGCGAAGTGTCTCGATGAGCTCCGGCTGTCGGAACGCGACTCGATCATCGCCGAGCAGGTGTTGAAGGAGATCAGGTCCCGGCTGGGGTTTCTGCTCGACGTGGGGCTCGATTACCTCACCATGTCGCGATCCTCGGCCACCCTGGCCGGGGGTGAGGCCCAGCGGATCAGGCTCGCCTCTCAGGTCGGGTCGGGCCTGGTGGGGGTGCTCTACGTCCTCGACGAACCGTCGATCGGTCTGCATCAGCGTGACAATCGGCGTCTCATCGAGACGCTTCTTCGCATGCGCGATCTCGGTAACACCGTCATCGTCGTCGAACACGACGAGGAGACCATCCAGATCGCCGACCATGTCGTCGACATCGGACCGGGGGCGGGCGAACACGGTGGGTCGATAGTCCACAGCGGCTCGGTCGAGGGTCTGTTGGCCAACGAGGAGTCGATCACCGGCCAGTATCTGTCGGGTCGTCGTTCGATTGCCGTGCCCGAGATGCGCCGTCCGGGCGACGGTTCGATGATCTCCGTGAAGGGGGCGAGGGAGAACAATCTCCAGAATCTGGACGTCGAGTTTCCGCTGGGAATGTTCGTGTGCGTCACCGGTGTGTCGGGGTCCGGCAAGTCCACGCTGGTGCTCGAGATCCTGCAGCGCGCCCTCATGCAGAGGATCTACAACTCGAAGGTTCCCCCCGGGCTTCACACCCGTATCGAGGGCATCGACAACATCGACAAGGTGATCGCCATCGATCAATCGCCGATTGGCCGAACCCCCCGGTCGAATCCGGCCACCTACACCGGTGTGTTCGATCATGTCCGCAAGTTGTTCGCCCAGACCCCAGAGGCGAAGATACGCGGTTACCTGCCCGGCCGGTTCTCGTTCAACGTCAAGGGAGGTCGCTGCGAGGCGTGTCAGGGCGACGGCACCATCAAGATCGAAATGCACTTCCTGCCCGACGTCTACGTCCCGTGCGAGGTGTGCAAGGGCAAGCGCTACAACCGTGACACCCTCGAAATCGAGTTCAAGGGCAAGAACATCTCCGAGGTGCTGAAGATGCCATGCGAGGAGGCCCTGTCCTTCTTCGCCAAGCAGCCCCCGATCGCCCGCCACATGCAGACGCTTGTCGACGTGGGCCTCGGCTATGTGCGTCTCGGCCAACCGGCGCCCACTCTCTCCGGCGGTGAGGCCCAACGGGTCAAGCTGGCGAGTGAGCTGGCGAAACGGTCAACCGGCCACACCATGTACATCCTCGACGAACCCACCACCGGACTGCATTTCGAGGACATCCGCAAGCTGCTCGGCGTGCTGGGACGCCTGGTCGAACAGGGCAACACGGTGCTGGTGATAGAACACAATCTCGATGTCATCAAGACCGCCGACTGGTTGATCGACCTGGGTCCGGAGGGCGGCACCGGAGGCGGCCTGTTGGTGGTCGCCGGCACCCCCGAACAGGTCGCCGCCACGCCCGAGAGTCACACCGGCCGGTACCTGGCACCCATGCTCGGCTAGAAACGGGCGGACCTACCCGGCATGGCTTGTGGTTATCGGCCTGATCTTCACATCGGATCGTCAGGTGCCGATGTGGTAGTCGATGAACGTCACGACGATTCCACGGAGCGGGCCTTGAGTCGGCTCGGCGTTCTGGTCCTGCCGGCCGGCGTGATTGCGGTGGTGGTCGGGTTGTCGCGGTTCCACGCGGCGACGGCCAACCCGAGCTACGACTACCTGCGATCGTTCCGTTTCGGCTGGTCGCTTCTGTACATGGCGATCCTCATGGTCGCGGCATACGCCGTGGGTCTTCCGGATGTGCCCCGCCGACGGCGCCAGATGATCGGGGCTTCGGTGACAGCGGTCCTGCTCGGCGCGTCGGGGATATCGATCGCCCAGCTCGCTGTCGGCTCATCGCTGTTGCCGAGGCTGGTCGTCTTCGGGTCGGCGTTGCTCCTGGTCCCGTGGTTCATGGTCTGCTCCTGGCTGTCGGCCCTGGCTCGTCACGCCGACGAGGAACGCGACCGCGTGGTGGTGGTCGGTGAGGGAGAGGATGCGTCGGCGCTGGCGGCGGAGATCTCCCGTAGCGCCGAGCGGCCGGCATCGCTGGAGGCCGTGATCTGTCCCGACGATGCCCGGTCGAGTGCCGACGGCTCCGCTCCGCTGCGGGACCTGATGGTCAGCACCGGCGCCACGGTGGTGGTGCTGGACCGCACCGCCCAGTTCGACCAGACCATCGTGGAACAGGTGGCGGTGATGCACGAGTCCGGTGTGCGGGTACGGACCCTCTCCCTGTTCTATGACGAGTGGCTGGGCAAGTTGCCGATCGGCGAGCTGGAACGGGTTTCTCTGATGTTCGACATCGGCGAGATTCACCGTCTTCGCTACGGTCGGACCAAGCGGGTGCTCGACCTTTCGCTGGCGCTGATGGGGTTGCCGATTCTGTTGCTGGTGGCGCCCCTGGTCGTGGTCGGAAACCTCGTTGGCAACCGGGGCCCACTCGTGTTCCGCCAACGTCGCGTCGGCAAAGGGGGCCGTGAGTTCACGATGTGGAAGTTCCGCACGATGCGCCCCGAGGGCGGCCGCCGTGATTCCGGGGAGTGGACGGGTGCCGACGATTCGCGTGTGACCCCGTTCGGGCTGGTTCTTCGCCGGTCGCATCTGGACGAACTGCCGCAATTGGTCAATGTGGTGCTCGGTGATCTGTCGCTGGTCGGGCCTCGGCCCGAACAGCCCGTGTACGTCGACGAGTTGAGTGCCAAGCTGCCGTTCTACGAGATGCGACATCTCGTGCAGCCGGGGCTCACGGGCTGGGCCCAGGTGAAGTTCGGCTATGCCGGCAGCGACGCCGATGCACTGGAGAAACTCCAATACGAGTTCTGGTATCTCCGACACCAGAGCCTGGCGGTCGACGCTCGAATTCTCACCCGTACTCTGCGATCGGTTCTCGCCGGCGACGGCCGTTAGCGGTTGAGCAGTCGCCTTGCCGCCACCGGCTCGCTGACCATGCTTCGCCAGTTGACTCGTGTGGTCGCCGGACTCCCGTGACCATGACGGACGGCGGCGACGGCCGCAGCCACGACAGCGGCGAACCAACCGGGTCGACCCCACCACTGGGCCGCGAACCTCATGGTGCCGCCCCACCACACCCGCTCACGAGAGGCCGTGTCGGGCGACGAGGCGCCTTCGTGGTGGTCGGCCCATCGGCCCGGAAGAGCCAACAGTCGCCAACCGGCGTCGCGGAGGCGGCGGCAGAGATCCAGGTCCTCGCCGTAAAGGAAGTAGGAGGTGTCGAAGCCCCCGACCTCCTCGAAGGCGCGGCGTCTGATCAGCGGTGCGGTGGCGGCGAGCGACTCGACCTCGGTGGCGTGGCCGGGTATGCGATGCACCGAATCGGCGATCGGAGTGTGCCGAAGGAGTCGGGTGATCGGCCCCCAGGTGGCGACGCGTCGCAGGCCGAGGGCTCGGCCCCAGAGGTGGATCGGGCCGAGTTCGTCTCCAGCCGAACGGTCGACCGACCCGGTGTCGGGGTCCGATATCACGCCCTGTACGGCGGCCAGCCCCGGGTCGGCGTCGAGCGCCGACAGACCGCGGGCGACGGCATCGGCGTGGATCCGTGCGTCCGGGTTGCAGAGAAGAACGTAGGGATTGCCGCCGGGTCCGACTCCCCGGTTCTGACCCGCTCCGAACCCCGGGTTCGACGGGTCGGCGAGCACCCGATCGGCTCCGAGGTCCATGGCGACCAGGCCGCAGCGGTCGTCGCCGTGGTCGATCACGGTGATCGTGTCGATGTCAGGGTCGGAGCGAAGGGCGGCAAGGCATCCCGGGAGCAGATCGGCACTTCGATAGGCGACGACGACGGCATCGACGCGGGCGCCGGTCATCGGGTCACGGCCCGAGATTCGGCGAGTCCGGGCGTCGCGCGGTGGCGTCGGAGATGGCGCATGACGGCCACGGCATGGGCCAGACCTCGCCGCGTGAGGATTCGACGGTTGCGTCGGCGTGGGGGATGGTGGCATCCGACGTGCGACGTCTGGACCACGCGCCATCCTGACGCCCTCAGCCGCAGACAGAAATCGACGTCCTCGGGGCCGTAGAAGATCGAGTCGTCGAGACCTCCGACCGCGTCGAACGCTTCTCGGCGGAAAAGTTGGCAGGCACCGATGGCGAAGTCCACGGTCCAGCACGGCGGCCGCTCGGACGGCCGCATCGACCCGTAACGGCTGGAGAGCCCCAGGGCACGACATGCCTTGCGGGCCGCGCCCGGAGCGCGGCCCCCTGACGCCTCGGGGATCTGGCCATGGAACACCGGGGCAGCGAGGCCGGTCCCGCCGGTGGTGAGGCGGCTCAACGAGAGCAGCGTGTCGGGTTCGAGGCGGGCGTCGCTGTCGAGCAGGCAGACAAGAGGGGCACGGCCCGTGGCCACGCCCTGATTGCGGCCCGGCGCGACTCCCCGGTTGGTCTCGTTGCGAATAAGCACAACCCGCGGGTCGTCGACCACCGTGGCCGGCGGCTGCGAGCCGTTGTCGACCACTGTGACCGTGACATCGACACCTTGGCTGGTCAGGGCGGAATCGACGGCCTCGACCAGCATCGAACCGTCGTTCCATGTGAGGATCACGACGTCGACTGTCGTGGCCGGTTGGTCAGCGGTCGAATCGACCGAGGCGGGGTGTGGACTCACTCTTCTGAAATCGGCGGGGGAGCCTCCTCCTTGAGTGAGCCGGTGGGTTCCCCCGGCTCAACGCATCGGTACCCGTGCCGATGTAGACCCATGGACACTCCTCACCCCGAGGCCTCACTCGCGTCGACACGGTCGTCGTTCGGCCGTTGGCGCATCGACGAGGGGTCCGGGGCATGATCGGTGCTCTCCGGCGACGGGTCGTCAAGGCGTTCGAGGTGGCGCGCTTCGAACGTCGCGCCGATCGTCAACGTGAAGCCGAGCGTTTCGTGGCCGAGCTCATGGCGCGCACACCTGAGTTGCGCCAACCCGGACGCCTCTGCGTCAACGAACGCCAGGTCTGGTCGCAGAACGGTGAGGACGGGGTAATCGAGGAGATCTTCGAGCGGATCGGATCGGGCGATCGGACGTTCGTGGAGTTCGGATGCGGCAACGGGGTGGAGAACAACTCGATCCATCTGCTTCACCAAGGCTGGACCGGACTGTGGATCGACGCCGATCACGCCCTGATCGAGCGGATCCGCGCCGGCCACGCGGCATTCATCGACGATGGCTCGCTTCGGCTCGTCGAGAGTGCGGTGACCGTCGACAATGTGGAGAGGTTGTTCACGGAAGGTGGCGTACCGATTGAGGTCGACATGTTGAGTATCGACATCGATGGCAATGACTACTGGGTGTGGGAGGCGATCGGCGATTGGCGACCGCGGGTGGCGGTCGTCGAGTACAACGCCATGTGGCCGCCGAAAGTGGACTGGGTACAGTCCTATGACCCCTACGGCGGCTGGGACGGCACGTCGCACCACGGCGCAGGGTTGCGTTCGCTCGAGTCGCTCGGTCGTCGCAAGGGATACTCGTTGGTCCATTGTGATCTTGCCGGGGTCAACTCGTTCTTCGTGCGGGATGATCTTCTCGGCGATCACTTTCCGGGCCCGCTCAACGCGGAACGGATGTGGCAACCGGCCCGGTATTTCTTGTCGGTGCCCCCGGCTCGCAAGCGTGGGATCGGCCGTTTCGAGACGGTGACGTGAACGTTCGGGCCGGCCGTGTCGGGCCCGGCTTCGGTGCCGGCGCGTGGGTGTCGGCCCGGGTTGTGGCGCAGGCGCTCGAACTCGGCGTGTGGCTGGTCCTGGCCCGTCGCCTCGGGGCCTCCGGCGTGGGGGTGCTGGCTGTTGCCATGGTGCTTCTTCGGCTGGGTGGTCTCGTCGGCGACTGGGGCGCGGCGTTTCGAGGCGCCCGGGAGGTCGCGTCCCATGGACTGGCGTCTCCGGTCGTCGTGGGGCTGGTCAGACGACGTGAGCGCGTGAGTGGGCTCCTAGCGGTTACGTGGGCGGTCGGAGCCCTCTTGGTCAGGCCGGAACTTGCCCCCATGGCCCTGGTCGTTCTCGCTCGGGGAAGCGGTCGGGACTGGATGGCCCTCGGCGACGGCCGCCGCGCAGCGTCGGCCGTTTCGCCTCTCATGTCCGGGTCGATCTGGTCGGCGTCTCTCGCCTTCGCGTCGGCCTATGGGGTCGGATGGCTGATCAGTCTGGGGCTCAACCGACTGCCCCGGGGTGCGGCGGTGTCGCCGGCGACCCGAATCGACCCTTGGTATCTGCTTGCCGGGTTGGCCGACCAGGTGCTTATCAGCGGAGACGTCGTCGTCCTGGCGGTGTTGCGCACGGCGGGAGAGGCCGGCATATACGCGATCGTCTATCGCTACCCTGCGGCGTGGTTGACGGTCGTCGGCCTGGCGGTGAGTTCAGCGGTCCCGGCGGCGGCGCGTGGCGCACGTGGGCGGTCGCTGTCGCGTTCGGAGGTCTCACGTGCCATGCGACGAGGTCTCTACGGCGGCGGAGCACTCCTGGTGTTGATTCCGCCGGCGGTGGCATCGGTCGGAGTCCTGTTCGGTCCGGAGTTCGATGCCGGCCGGGTTGCGTTGGTGATCCTGCTTCTGGCCGCCGCCGTCACAACGGTGTCGGCACCTCTTCGGGTTCTCCATGTTGCATACGGTCGAGACCGGGACATGGCGTTGGTGACGGGCCTGGTCGCAGTCGGAAACCTGGGTGCGAATCTCGCGACGGTCACGGCCTGGGGTCTGACGGCGGCGGCCGTGACGACTCTGCTGTCGCAGACCTCGATGTTCGTCTTCTTCGTCCGGTGGGCCCACCGGCGGTCCGATCATGGCGGTCCGATCGCTCAACCGCCGGCGACCCGCCTGACGACATCGATGTAGCGGCCGACCGCGGTCGACCAGGGACGATCAGCCTCGACCCGGGCCCTGATCCGGATTGGATCGAGGCCGGCGGTTCCTCGAAGCACACGGCTGATCGCGTCACCGAGCGCGTCGGGGTCACGGTCGGTGAGCAGGCCGGTGACGCCATCGACGACCGTCTCCCGGTAGCCGCCTTCACACACCGCCACCACCGGAGTTCCGCAGGCGCCGGCCTCGATGGCCGTCAGTCCGAGGGGTTCGAGCCGTGAGGTGAGCAGGCAGACCGCGGCGCTCCGATAGCGCGCCACGAGACCGTCCTCGGACAGGCCCGGCTCGAGAATCAGGTTGACCTGAAGTGTCGACGCGAGCCGCAGCAGCTCCCGTCGGAAGACCGGGTCGGCCCGGCTGTGGACGATACGGATCGTGGGGCGATCGGCGACGGCGAGAGACGCGACGGCCCTGACCGCGAGATCGAGGCCCTTGGGTCGTTCGATCGCCGCCACCATCAATACCTCGGGGCCCGACTCCTCAGGGCCGTGTCCGCCAGGCTCAATGTCGGTGCCTTCTCCGGACAGAGGTGTGAAGTGGTCGAGATCCACGCCGAGGGGCACGACCACGGCATCGCGGCCGTAGGCGCGCCAGATGTACTCGCGCGAGTTCTCCGAGTTGCACAGGAGCTGTGTGGCAGCTCGGGTGGCACGGATGTCGAGTCGGCGCGCCAGCTCGTCGGTGACCCTGACGGCCGCGGTCGTGGCGATCAGGTGAACGCCGTTCCCGGTGCCGCGCGGTCGCAGGTCGTACTCGAAACTCTGGCGTCTCGGTTCCTGCACGAAATAGATGCTCGGGATTCGGATGCGCTCCAACAGGTGGGGTGCGTGGGTGTGGCGCTGATGGTGCACCACGACGGCATCGAAGTCACCGGAGTTGATCATGGCGGCAAGGCGCCGCTCGGCTCGAAGGATCCGCGGAACGGTCACGGCCCACTCCGAGGCTCGCCTTGGTCGTGCGCCGTTGATGGCGACGGTATGGGTCTCGAGGTCCAGGTCGGCCAGCGGGTGGGCTCGTCCGGCGTGGCGATCGCGCGGTCCGGGGTCGACTCGGAAGAGAACGTGTTCGATGTCGACGAACGACCGAGCCGTCAACTCCGCCATGGCGCGTGCCGCGCCGCCGGGTGGCAGGTGGTGGTACAGCGCGACACGGATACGACCCATCCGGCATCCATCGGCAGATCCGATGGCCGGTCAAGCCCGAGGGGGTGCCCCTAGTCTGTGGCGGATGGTGCAGCGTCCTCCGGCCGGTTCGATCCCCGACACCCCGGGCTCGTATCAGTTCAAGGATGCCGACGGTCGTATCATCTACGTCGGTAAGGCCAAGAGCCTTCGTTCTCGTCTGTCGAACTATTTCCAGGATCCGCGCCACCTTCATTCGCGTACCCGCCAAATGGTCGAGACCGCCGATTCGGTCGAGTGGATCCAGGTTGCCAACGAGGTCGACGCGTTGATGCTGGAGTACACGCTGATCCAGCGCCACAAACCGCGTTTCAACGTCCGCTACACCGACGACAAGTCGTATCCGTTCTTGTGCGTGACCACCTCCGACGACTGGCCCCGGGCCATGGTGATGAGAGGCAGACGGAAGAAGGACAATCGCTACTTCGGGCCTTACGGCCAGGCGTACGCGATCCGCGAGACGCTCGACCTCCTGCTGCGGACCTTCCCGATCCGTACGTGCAGCGACGTGAAGTTTCGGCGCCACGAGAAGCTTGGGAAGCCGTGTCTGCTGTTCCACATCGAGAAGTGCGCCGCTCCGTGCGTTGGCGAAATTGAGCGCGAGGCCTACGCAGAACTGGTCGACGAGTTGTTGTCGTTCCTCGACGGCGACACCGACGAGGTCGTCGCCAGGCTCGAATCCGACATGGCAGCCGCGGCCCGGTCCCTGGAATACGAGCTCGCGGCGCGGCACCGCGACCGGTTGAACTCGGTCCGCAAGGCCATCGAAAAGCAGCAGATGGTGTTCGCCCGCAATGAGGACACCGACATCATCGGCCTGGTCGATGACGAACTCGAAGCCGCGGTGCAGGTCTTCTACGTGCGCAAGGGTCGGGTGATGGGGCGGCGTGGCTTCGTCGTCGACAAGGCCGAGGACCTCGACCGTTCGGAGCTGGTCAGCAGGGTTCTGGAGCGCCTCTACTTCGACGACAATCCTGTGGGTTCACCCAAGGAGGTCCTGGTCCCGAGTCTGCCCAACCAGCCGGATCTCTACGAGGAATGGCTGACCGAGCAGCGCGGTTCGAAGGTATCGATCAGAGTGCCGATGAGGGGAGACAAGCGGGTCCTTCAACGCACCGTCACCGAGAATGCCACCGCGGCTTTCGCCCGACATCGGCTCAAGCGGATGAGCGATCACAACAGTCGGGCCCGCGCCCTCAATGAACTCCAGGAGTATCTGTCGTTGCCTGACGCGCCGCTGCGAATCGAGTGCTACGACATGAGCCACATCCAGGGCACCGACTATGTGGGTTCGATGGTCGTGATGGAAGACGGCCTGCCGAAGAAGTCCCAGTATCGGCATTTCAGGATCAGGTCCGTGGCCGGCAACGACGATTTCGCGGCGATGGAAGAGGTCCTGACCAGGCGGCTCACCAACTATCTCCATCAGCGCCAGAAGCCGATCGATGAACGTGACGGCCGGTTCTCCTATCCGCCGCAGCTGCTACTGGTCGACGGTGGCAAGGGGCAGCTCGGCGTGGCGGTGCGAGTGTTGACCGCGTTGGGCCTGGCCGACGAGATCCCTGTGGCCTCGTTGGCCAAACAGTTCGAAGAGGTCTACCTGCCCGGTCGTTCCGCTCCGGTCGAGCTACCACGGCAGGGTGAAGGCCTCTATCTGCTGCAACGGATTCGCGACGAGTCCCACCGGTTCGCCATCGCGTATCACCGTCAACTGCGTGACAAGCGGGCCGTGGCGTCCTCGCTCGACGGCATCGCCGGGCTGGGGCCGGTCCGCAAGTCGAGGCTGATAAGGGAGTTCGGTGGGGTCAATGCGGTGAAGCGGGCAGATCTGGCGACTCTCAAGAAACTCCCGTGGCTGCCCGACGATGTAGGCGAGAACGTTCACAATACGTTTCATGCCGCTGCGCCGCCGAGGGATTGACACCGCACCGTGTTCTTGGGCGGCTACATTGCCTGCCGGTGCGGGATAGAGGAGTCGAAGATGGCCGACACGCCGCCTGCGGAGGATCAAGGCGATTCTGGAGTTCTCCGGCCCTTTGTCGACCACCCCCACGAGCCGCTTCCGCCGGTGGTGCCACCGCAGCCGGCCGCACCGTCGCCGCCGGACACTCCGGTTGAGGCGAGCGTTCCCGCCCCGCCGCCAGATCCACCGGCCGTTGACCGGCCGGTGTCAACATCCGATCGGAAGCCGGGAACCGTCGTGATCTCGCGCCGAACGATCGGAATGGCGGCAGCGGTCGCGGTCGCGGTCATCACCGGCCTCGTAGTTCTCTGGCAGTCGTCCGGTACCGATTCGTCCATTGCACCGGCCGCCTCCGGTGGCGGCCCCGCCGCCGCGACCACCGCCGCCGAAGGTTCGGGTACCGTCGCTCCCAGCTCCACGCGCGAGCCGCCAACGACGACCGAGGCCACCACGGTCGAGGATCTTCGGGCCCGGGTCCGAGCGCTGGAGGAGTCGCTGGCGGCGGTACCCGCTCCCGCCCTCCCGGGCACGAGCCTGCAACGGATTGTGGTTTCGGCCGAAGCGAGCTTCGTGAGTGCCGGCGACACGTCGGTCGCCGTCGTCGGACCATTCGGGAATTTTGCCAACATCGACCCTGCGACCAACGCCGTGGTCGCCGCGGGCAAGGTGGCCGACGGGGCGACGCGTGTGATCCGAACCCCACAGTACGTGTGGCTGACCGACTACCAAGACGGAGAGTTGGTGTGGGTCGACCCGGTGTCGAACAGCGTCAAGGGCGTCTTCGACATTTCGGGCCCGGACGGTCTCGCCAAGGACGGTGGGTCGCTCATCGTGGCCTCATTCGACGACGGGATGATCGAACGCTTCGACCCGGCGGTGGGCAAGGTGGTCGAACAGGTCAGCGTGGGGGGCAACCCGACGGCGGTGGCCGTGGGGGATCAGGGCAGCATCTGGACCACCATCTTCGACACCGGAGAGTTGGTGAGGATCGACCCCACCAACTTCACCGTCAGCGATCGCATTCCGGTCGGGGCCGGACCGGTGGGGATCGCTCTGTCGCCGGGCACGGTCTGGGTTGCCAACCACGACGAGGGGACGATCGCCGAAGTTTCGATTGCGGAGCGCAAGGTGATCGCGACGATCGACGTCGGCGCCGGACCCACCGAGTTGCTCGTCGATTCCGGGAGTCTGTGGGTCACGGTCACCGCGGCGGGCGATCTGGTGCAGATCGACCTGGCCACCGGCAAGATCGTCACCCGTACCCCACTGGGTGGGGTCGCCCGGGGCGGTGGGCCAACCGGTATCTCGGCCGGAGCCGGCTCGATCTGGGTGGCGGTCGAAGGCGAGCAGTCGGTGGTGCGGGTCACTCCGCCGGCCTGAACCCGCGACCAGACATGCCGGCCTCGGACTGGGACGAACACGCCGAGTGGTGGCAACGCGAGTTCACCGACGGTGCGGATCCCGAATATGTCGAACAGATAATCCCTCTCGCCCTTCAGTATCTGCAGGGCGCCGGGCGCATCATCGACATCGGCACCGGCGAGGGGCAGATCGCCCGCGCTGCGGCATCCGAACTCGGCGCCGAGGTCATCGGGGTCGACCCGTCGGAGGTGCAGATCGAGGAGGCACGGCGCCGCGGTGGGGGGCCCGAGTATCGAGTCGCGGGGGCCGGCGCCCTGCCGGTCGCCGACTCGTCGATGGATGCCGCCGTGGCCTGTCTGGTGTTGGAACATCTCGACGATCTTCCATCGGCGTTGAGCGAGGTGGCGAGAGTGCTTCGCCCAGATGGACGTCTGCTGCTCTTTCTCAACCACCCGCTGTTGCAGACACCGGGCAGCGCCTTGATCGTCGACCACATGGTCGAGCCGCCCGAGATCTACTGGCGCCTCGGCCCCTACCTACCGGGCACCGCGTCGATCGAGGAAGTCCAAAAAGATGTTTTCGTGCGCTTCGTGCACCGTCCGTTGAGCGTGTACTTGAACGGGTTGGTGGAGGCCGGGTTCGATCTGGTCCGCATGGAGGAGCCTCCACCGTCGGCCGGTTTCCTTGCCGTGTCGGGCGACACCGAGCGCGACCTCGCGGCCGCCACCCCGCGCCTGCTCCTTCTGGTGGCCGAAAAGCGCGGTACGGAATCGAAGGCGGCAGCCGGGACACCGGGCCCAGTTGTGGGCAGCGGCCGCTGATGATTCCGACGGTCGCCGTGCCGGTAGCTACGATCGGGGTCCAGTGAGCGAACTCCTGGTCATCGCGGGGATGTCGGGCGCCGGGCGCAGCCAGGCCGCCAACAATCTCGAGGATCTCGGCTGGTTCGTGATGGACAACCTGCCCCCGAGTCTCATACCCAAGGTCGCCGAGCTGGCGGAGCACGCCGAAGGTACCGGGGTGAACGAGCGGCTGGCTCTGGTGGTCGGTTCGGGGCGCTATCACGAGGAGATCGTGCCTCTCGTGTCGTCGCTGCGCTCGGGGGTCGACCGACTCAGGCTGATGTTTCTCGATGCCGCCACCGACGTTCTGGTCAGGCGCTACGAGTCGACGCGGCGGCGCCACCCGTTCGCCGATGGCGACGGCGAGACCCGGACTCTCTCGGAACTGATCGAAGCCGAACGAGTGGCGCTCGAGCCGCTGCGCACCGGAGCCGATCTGGTGATCGACACGTCGGATCTCAATGTCCATCAGTTGCGCGACCGGATTCGTGAGGCGTTCACCGAGGACGACACCGGCCCTTCGATGCGCACGACGGTCATGTCGTTCGGCTACAAGCACGGGCTTCCCCTCGATGTCGATTTGGTGTTCGACTGCCGGTTCCTGCCCAACCCTCACTGGGTCGAGGAACTCCGTGCGTTGACCGGTCTCGATGAGCCGGTGGCGCGTTACGTGCTCGAGCAGCCGGTCACGGGAGCGTTCCTCACCCGACTGGACCGGTTGCTGTCGCTGATCCTGCCGTTCTACGAGCAGGAGGGCAAGGCGTATCTCACGATCGCGTTCGGCTGCACCGGCGGGCATCACCGGTCGGTGGCCATTGCCGAACGGGTGGCCGAACTGCTGGCCCACCACGGCTATCCGGCATCGGTCGCTCATCGGGACATCGGCAAGTGAACCCTCACCCGTCCCGAGTCGTTGCCATCGGCGACGGGCATGGATCCGCTTCCGTTCTCGACGATTTGGTGGGCCGGTGCGGCGACGTCGCCGCGGTGGCGTTTCGTAGTACCGCCCAACCGAATAGCTTTCTTCACGACCCCGATGCACTCGGTCTCACCTTGTTCGAATTGGCGGGACCGGCCCGCGCCTGATCGCCCGCGACCTCTGAATCATCCCCAAGCAGGAGAAATCCAATCATGACCGTACGTGTCGGCATCAACGGCTTCGGCCGAATAGGCCGTAACTTCTTCCGTGCCGCCAAGGCACGGGGGGCCGACCTCGACTTCGTCGCCGTCAACGACCTCGGCTCGATCGACACGATGGCCCATCTGCTCCGGTACGACTCGATACACGGCAGGCTCGACGCCAAGGTCCGTGTCACCAAGAAGGGCATCGGCGTCGACGGCGACACCCTGCTCGTGCTTTCCGAACGCAACCCCGAGAATCTCCCCTGGGGTGATCTCGGGGTCGACGTGGTCATCGAATCCACCGGCATGTTCACCAAGAGGGACGCCGCGGCCCGTCACCTGACCGCCGGCGCCCCCAAGGTGATCATCTCGGCGCCGTCGGGCGACTGTGACGCCACCTTCGTGATGGGTGTCAACGACGAAACCTACAATCCGGCCCGTCACCACGTCATCTCCAACGCTTCGTGCACCACCAATTGCTTCGCCCCGATGATCAAGGTCCTCGACGACGCCTTCGGGGTGGCCAACGGGCTCATGACCACCGTCCACGGCTACACCGGCGACCAGGCCCTGGTCGACGGACCCCACAAGGACCTGCGTCGGGCCCGGGCCGCGGCCATCAACATCGTGCCGACGTCCACCGGCGCGGCCCGTGCCACCGGCCTGGTCATGAAGAAGATGGCCGGTCGACTCGACGGCATCGCCATGCGGGTACCGATCCCCGACGGTTCGATGACCGATTTCGTCGGTGTGCTGAAGAAGCAGGCCTCGGTCGAGCAGATCAACGCCGCCTTCAAGGCCGCGGCAACGCGCGGGTCGCTGGCCAAGTTCCTTGACTACTCCGACGCTCCACTGGTCTCGTCCGACATTGTCGGTTCGCCTGCTTCGTGCACCTTCGATTCGGGTCTCACCATGTCCCAGGGCACATTGGTCAAGGTGTGTGGCTGGTACGACAACGAGTGGGGCTACTCCAGTCGCCTGGTCGACCTGACGCTGCTGGTCGGCAAACGCAAGGTTCGCGCCAAGAAGTCGCCGACCGCCAAGGCCCCGGCCAAGAAGCGTCCCGCCCCGAAAGCCGCCACCAAGAAGTCGCCGACCGCCAAGGCCCCGGCCAAGAAGCGTCCCGCCCCGAAAGCCGCCACCAAGAAGTGACCGGCGTCCCCCGGCTCGAGGATCTCGCCGATCGACTGGACCTGCGGGGCAGATCGGTACTGCTCCGGGCCGACTTCAACGTTCCGATCTCCGACGGTGAGATCACCGATGATCTGCGTATCCGCGCCGCCTTGCCCACCATGCGATGGCTACTCGGCGCGGGGGCGAGGATCACCGCATGCACCCATCTTGGGCGTCCCAAGGGTCGGCCGGACCCGGCGTTTTCGGTGGGGCCGGTGCGGGCCCGCCTGGCTGAGTTGGTACCGGAGGTCGAGTTGCTCGACAACCTCCGGTTCGATCCGGGGGAGACCGCCAACGATCCGGAGTTCGTCCAGCGGCTGATCGCCGGGCACGACGCCTACGTCAATGACGCCTTCGGCGCCAGCCATCGATTCCACGCTTCGATCGTCGGCCCACCGAGGTTTCTTCCGTCGGCGGCCGGCCGGTTGCTCGAACGCGAGGTCGAAATACTGGGGGAGCTGAGGCAGAACCCCAGGCGTCCGTTCGTGGCGGTCATGGGCGGGTCAAAGGTGTCCGACAAGTTGGCGGTGATCGAAGCTCTCCTTGAGGTGGTCGACTCGTTGGTCATCGGCGGAGGTATGTGTTTCACGTTCCTCAAGGCCAGGGGCCACTCGGTCGGCACGTCGCTGTGCGAGGACGACATGGTCGACACCTGTCGGCGTCTGCTCGACGGCCCCAAGCCGATCCACCTCCCGATCGACATCACCGCGCTCGGTCCCGGCGGCAGGTTGTTGGACCCGACGGCGGGTGGTGAGGTCCGTCAGATGGGGGCGAGCCTGCCCGAGGGTTGGATGGGCGTCGACATCGGCCCCGGCACGGCGGCCGAGTTCGGCGACATCATCCACGAGGCCGGCACGGTGCTGTGGAACGGACCGATGGGCGTGTTCGAGGATCCCCGTTTCGGTGGCGGTACCGGCGCCGTGGCCCACGCCATGGCCGAATGTCGGGCGTTCACCATCGTGGGAGGCGGCGACAGCGCGGCCGCCGCCAAGCAGTTCGGCGTCGACAAGGAAATGGACCACGTGTCAACCGGTGGTGGAGCAGCTCTCGAGCTGATCGAGAAGGGTGACCTGCCGGGGTTGGCCGCATTGAGAGGAGCACCGGGTGTCAACACAGAAGTCTGAGCGCCGTAGGCCGTTGATCAGCGGCAACTGGAAGATGAATCACAATCACTTCGAGGCCATCCAGACCATCCAGAAGCTGGCCTATGCCCTCAACCCCGAGGACTACGACCATGTCGACGTGTCGGTGCATCCGCCGTTCACCGACCTCCGTTCGGTCCAGACCGTGATCCAGGCCGACGACGTGCCGGTGGCGTTGGGTGCCCAGAACTGCCACTGGGAGACGTCCGGAGCGTTCACCGGTGAGATCTCGCCGGCCATGCTGGCCAAGCTCGATGTGAGCTATGTGATCGTGGGGCATTCCGAGCGACGTGAACTGTTCGGCGAGACCGACGAGATGGTGAACCGCAAGGTCGATTCGGTGCTGGCGGCGGGGATGACACCGATTCTCTGCGTCGGTGAGACCCTCGACGAGCGTCAGGCCGGACGGGCCGAGGCCAAGGTTGCGGGCCAGATCGAGGCCAGTCTCGCCGGCGTGAAGGCCGAGATGGTGGCGGCGATGGTGATTGCCTACGAGCCGATATGGGCCATCGGCACCGGTGAGACGGCGACCTCGGCCGACGCGCAGCAGATGTGTGCTTACATCCGCTCGTTGGTCTTGGCCAAGTGGGGTTCGGGTGCGGCCGAGTCGGTGCGCATCCAATACGGGGGCTCGGTGAAGCCGTCCAACGCCCCGGAACTCATGAGCCGGCCCGACATCGACGGTGCACTGGTGGGCGGAGCGAGTCTGGTGGCCGACGACTTCGCCCGCATAGTCAACTACCGGCTCTACCAGGCTTGAGTAGCGTCACCGGTCCAGGTCCCGGTGCCGCTGCGGTGCCGCGATCCTGTGCTGATAGCCTGTCGGCTGTTCGAACCTCCCGGAGATACCCGTGATCTGGATTGTCGCTCCCCTCCAAATCCTGTCGGCATCGGTGCTGGTGTTCCTCGTGCTGCTCCACAGCGGCAAAGGAGGCGGCCTCTCCGACATGTTCGGTGGTGGCATGGGGGCCCAGGCCGCCGGTTCCACGGTCGTCGAGCGAAACCTCGATCGCATCACCATCATCGCTGCCCTGATCTTCGCCTTCACCACCACGGCCTACGCGCTGATCTTCTGATCCGGGGCGATTTCGGCCTCCAGTGGCGGGCCTGTCTGCCGATGGGGCAAGGTGCGTCGTATCCTTCTGGTTCTTGTGCTGCTGGCAACGGCCTGCAGCACCCAGCGGCCGACATTGCAGGATCCTGCCGGAGCGGCGCGTGAAATGGTCCCGACGGGTACCTCGGGGCCGGGGTCCGAGGCCATGTCGGGTCCGGGCGTCTCCGGTTCTGTCGGCCGACACACCGAGCCGATCA
>QIIW01000033.1 GCA_003231645.1 Acidimicrobiia bacterium
CGCAGGACGCGGGGGAGGAGCAGATTCGGGAGATGTTTGAGCTCATTCGCAGGCAGACAGCGATGCTTCGGGCGGCGATCGTGTTCACCGACCAGCTCCACGGAGATGTCTTGCGCGTAGTAACCGGTCACGCAGACGCGACCGTCACTCAGATCCTCAGCAACAACGAGCACCGAGCGCGGTTCGCTGCGCTCGACCGCGATGCGCTGCTCCAAGCGTATCGGCTGCGCGTATTCCGAAACAAGTTAGTCACCCACCCGCCTGGCGAGCTGCTGGGGTCAAGCACGTCGACCGTGTTAGATGAGACGGCCCGGCAGCTCCAACCCATGCGCTGGGGGGAAGAGATCCCCGATGAGACCATCGAGCAGATCCATTCACTTGCCCGCGAGGCCGAGCACGACGTCCTAGGAGTGGCCGACGAACTCTCTGGAGCCGGGAATGTCTGGAACCTGCTGCAGCTACTCTTCGACAGCGTCGCACCGCTTGAAGGGTCTGGAGAGCGTTCGAGCCTGCGGATGAGAGTCGACAGCTTGGTGGGCAAGCTCGGTGGCGTGAAGAGCCCGACGATGGCAGAAGTCATAGATGCCATGGTTGCGTTCCTTGCTGCGCTGGCCGAACTTGTCGAGAGCGAGCACGCCGCCTAGTTGTACTCGGTCGCCTGCTCGGGGCTCCGTTGCGTTGACGGATCGGGTGCCCAGCAGCGAGCGTGATCGGGTGAATCATTCCAGCGCTGTTGAGTCCGATTCGTTTGCCGGGTACCGGTTTCCGCCCGAGGTGATCTTGCTGGCCGTGCGCTGGTACCTGCGCTACGGGCTCTCCTACCGTGACGTCGAAGAACTCCTCGCCGAACGCGGTATCGACGTCGACCACGTCACCATCTACCGGTGGGTACAGCGCTTCACTCCCCTGCTGATCGAGGCGGCGAGGCCGTGTCGCCACGCGGTGGGTGACCGTTGGTCCGTTGATGAGACCTACGTCAAAGTCATGGGAATGTGGCGCTACGTCTACCGGGCAGTGGATCAGCATGGCCAGGTCATCGACGTGTACGTGTCGAAACGACGCAACGTCGCCGCTGCCAGGCATTTCTTCGAAACGGCGTTGAGCAACCATGGGCGGCCAGCGGAGGTGACCACCGATCTGACTGCACCGCTGCTGCGGGTGATCGAGGAGCTGATCCCAGGAGCGCTTCATGACACCGAGCAGTACGCGAACAACCGGATCGAGAACGACCACGGCCGCCTCAAGGCCAGGCTGCGGCCGATGCGTGGTCTGTGCACCGATCGGACCGCGTCGATCGTGATCCGCGGGCATGCGTTTGTTTAGAATCTTCGACGCGGCCACTACGAACTCGGCGTGGAAGCGGACCGCGAGCTCCTACGCCTGGCGGCAGCTTTCGATGAACTCGCCGAAGTGATCTGACCGAATACCCCGACACGAAACCGGTCAACCGCGCCCGCCGATCAATCAACGCAACAGAGCCCTCCATGGACACAGTCGCTGCACACTTCGGTGTCAGTCAACGCACGATTGCGCGTGAGTTCACTGCCGCGAACGTATCCACTCGGCCATCACCTCGTCGCTCATCCGCTTGACCGGACGATTGGCCTTCAACTTGACCCGGCATTCCAACGCGGCTTTGAACTCCGGATCCTCGGCAGCGAGCTCCTCGACCGCCTGATCGATGAGTGCTCTTCCTAGACGTGGGATGTCAATGTGTTCGCGGGGGTTCGGCTTTACGGGAGTAAGGCCATGGACGTATGCACGAAGTGCAGCGAATGCCTACTGCTCAACTTGAGCGAACTCGTCGAACAGGTAGTCGTCGAGAATCAGCTCATTGCCAGACGCAACCATCTTATAAATGTAGTCGGTCGTGTGGCTGTCATTTGCATAGGATGAGAAAATCTTGACGGTCGACCTCCCGTTAGTAGCTCCGACCGTGTCGACCAGCGTCTTCGCGGGGACAACCAGGAAGTCTTCACTATATTTCGTATGCTGGCCCTCGTTGTCGACAGACCTCGACTGGGATAAATAGTGAATCACGAAAACACAGAAAGTGATTTCTGGGTCATGTCGGGAAAAGGTGCTGAGGTTGATAGACGCCATGAAGATGCCACTGTCGAACTCTCCAACGTCCTGGCAAGTCTTGACCTGGAACTTGTAGAACTTCTCGCCTCGGAACGCGACCAGATCAATCCCATCGTCGACAGCCCCCTTGAAGATGTTGAAACCATTCATCAACAGCTTTCCGGCGGTGAGGTACTCTCCTGCCTCGCCAAGGAACCGGCGGTCCACGCGCGAGCCGGCATAGTCCCACTCGTCGCCAGCATCGGACTGATCAGTCATTTGATCGTTCAACCCCCTTCTTCTTGAAGAGATCCAAGGCCGACTCGTAGTCGTCCGCGAGGGTGTGTGAGCGTTCTGTGAAATCGAGCTCCCCCCGTGTGTTGCGGTCGGTCCAGTATCTGCCCTGAAGCCGAGAGGCGGGGCGGCTACTGATTTGGAGTGAAGTCGATCCGTGATGAATGTCACTTCGGTGGTTGACGCTGCTGCGCGGCTCGTTCAGGTACATGAAGTCGAGTGCCATTCGGTCTTGATACTTGGTCACGGACGCGAGTGCCGAGCTCGATCGGGACTCGTCGGTAAGGAGTGTAACCTTGATGGTCGATGCCGTCTGCCGCACGACGAGGTACGCAACCTTTGGTGGAATGCGTTTGGACGTTGCCGGATCAATCCACTCGGAAGCGAGCACACCCTGCCATGTTCCAGTGAGGTCGATAGGTGTGGCCTTTAGTTTCTGGGAGAGCTCGAACCTCCAGAACCGGCGATCCCACAGCGCAAGCACAACACCCACTGTGACCACCGCGTACGAGTAGTAACTCAGCCACTCAGGGCTGGGATCTCCGCCCGAGAGAACTATCCCCACAGCGAACACAATGACCACAACGCCGGTGATGATCTGGATCAAAGTCTTGCTGATCATGAACCGAGCTCCAGGTAATTCCAGGCGGCCTTCGCGAGGGCGCGTCCGTCAGCGCGGTTCCACTTCTGGGCCGACGAGAAGAGGTATTTGCATTCGTTAACTTCGAGCCATCGATCGATCGCCGCCTCCGGTTCACTGCCTTCGAGTTCGTGAAAGACATGTGACAGCACACCCTCGATCGAACCAGTCCAGGTGTTCCGCGTGAGGATCGAGTTTGGGCAGTTGTAGACAAGACACTCGACGAAGTAGGAGGGCACCTCTCCAAGGTCGCCCGAGTCGACCATGAGGTTCTCGACTCGCTTGAGGATCCGCACGACCTTCTTGAAGCGCGTGGACGTTGCGTTGTTCTTGCTCTTGCCACGGGCGAGGTGTTGGACCGGATAGTTTTCGATGGAACCACCGTTCTTGCGAAAGACCTTCGTCCCCTCTCGGACCGTACCCGATGGGAAGTAGTACTTGAAGTCGAAGCATGGGACGACATCGGCATCCACCCGTGACGACACGGACTCTGCATTGATCTGAACCGCCGTTGAACCGCTTGTGTCGACCTCCCCCGGGAACTTCGCCTGTAGAGCTAAGACGACTTCGTCGCGAAGCTTTGTAGGTGTCCACGGACCTGTGTAGGGCGGACCAGCCGGATGTGCACCCGGTTCCGACTCCTCCCAGTAGCAGACATTGTGGCATTGCACGGCTATGTCAACGTCGCTGTCGGTTCGAACATTGGTGTTGTTTGCGTAGGATCCCTTTGCGAAGACGGAGAAGCGGCAGCCATCGAGCGGCTCGTGAGCCGTGAGCGCACCTCGAACCATCCGCTCGGTCCGCTCCTGCTTGTCCTGCTCCGTTGTGCTTGAGGACCCAGTCCACCCCGCTAGCTGTTCTTCGAGCGTCATCCTGTCCGCCGTTCCTCACAAGTAGTGCACACATCTTACCATGCCGACGAACACTCGTTCGAGCGAGAAAAGTGCCCCAAGCGTTGTGCAATCTGCGTCTGGCCCACGACACCCGAACTCCCACTGTGCGTGCCCGATATTCGGCCGTGGCCGCTAACCAGCACGTTCGCGGTCTGACGCGGCCGCCCAAGGTTCGCGTCAAAGACCCGAGGCGCCACCGGACTGCCTCGCAAGCGCCAGATCGGTCCAGGGCCCTCGACGCCATCATGCTCGCTACCTCAGACCTCCGAGGTGAACGCGTCGATCCGCGGAGGTCCCATATGTAAACGGCTGCAGACGCCCCCGGGACCGCAATGCGCTGTATGCACCCCGCTGCTGCCCCTTGCTCCCCTCTGTGACTGGCACGTGTGTGGCACGTGTGTGGCACGAAACCGAAACACAAGTCCCTGACCAGGACCTTTACTCCAGAATCATGACTTGTGGGAGATCATGATCAACGCACCCGAAGGTCTGTTCCGTTGACCAGCAGTCATCCGCGCCCAGTCGCGTCGACATGCTCGACGCTAGCGATCGGCTTAGACTCGTCCCTTGGATGTGCGAATGTCACGGTGTAAGAGATCCGCCGACGAGGGTTGTCAAAGTCCCAAGTGACCAACAGCGGCGTTGCATCGAAGGTGTGTTTCGAGTGGATGTCCTCGTCGGGGTCTTCCAGCACGGGGTCTAGTCGCGCCGCTGTCACCTCGTTGCCAGGTAGATACCGCACAATGGTCACCCTGTTTGCGGTCGCCGTTTGTTTCGGAACCCACGGCCGATAGTCGAATCTGAAGCCGTCCCAGATGGCTTCGACACGGCTGGCGATCGAGCCATCGCCCATCGTCAGTTCCAGATCGATTGTGGGGACATCGTCGCTCGGCTGCAATACCCGATACCACTCGGCCGTGCTGGAGCGGCCGCGGATCGAGCGGCCTCCCTCCATCAGAGCCGCCACAAGGAAAGCGGCCATCACAACCGCCAAGATCCTTCGCGAATCGTGACTAAACCAATCAGTCGTCCACTCGACGACGACGGCTGCGACTATCGTCATGAACGCCGCTGCCGTCGAGATGGAGGCGAGCGGCGTGCCGAGCGATCTCAGTGTCTGGACAAGGAACTTCCCCGTCCATCGAATCGTCGAACTCGTCCACCATCTAGCCATCAACAACTAGCTTTGCACAACGACCCCGTTGCCGTCGTTTTGCCATGCCCAGCCGCGTCGTCCGCAGTGACTAGACTCGTGTCCGGAGCTACTGCTAGCTCAGTGAGGTGAAAAGATGGCATGGCGAGGCGTCGTTTGGCGGGAGGCTGGAGCGTACGGGCCTATGGGCGGCTTCGAGCCGCGAAAGCAGCTGGGTACCCATCGATTCCCGAATCCCCCCGACGTAGGTCAGTTCCTCCAGCTGCCAGACGGCCAGGAGTACCAAGTGGTCTCAACCGACTTGGGATTTTGTCACGTTCGACCACGCGCCATGCAGGCCACTTAGGACCTCAGCGGGTAGGTGCTGGGGTTGGGGATCCATCGGTGGGACTGTCGCATTGTGTGTGGGCATCTCCCTGTCGGGCGGACGGGTGGTTCTGATGCTTGCTGGTGCTGCTGTTCCCACTCGGTGGACGGGATGTGTTTGAGGGTGCTGTGGCGACGGTGGTTGCAACAGCCGATGAAGCACTTGATCTCGTAGCGGGGCGGCGGTCAGGTTGCGGAACTCGTGGACGTCGGCTTCACGTCGTCATGCAGGCCTTCGCCGATCACCTCACTAACCGGCCAGCCACATCGGTGGCGGACTCCCTAACGCTACGAAACCACCGCAACGCACCCCAAAGTCTTAATCAGGTACCTTCATGCGCACTCGAAGTACGTTGCAGCTCCACAGGCCCGCAGCCGAAAGGATAATTTCCGTGAGTGACCGGCCCGGCGATTACAAGAATGAGCTGCTTGCCCGGGATGCTGATGAGCGGTTCCTCCACGCTTTCGCGCAACTCCAGGCGTTGGTCGCAAGCAAGCCGCTTTCGGGCGGCCAGTACGTAGCCCAGATGATCGCTTTTCTCTGCCGACAGCTTCTCATGGACAAACAGCCGCTGATCCACGTTGTCAACCGGCCAGACGATCGCAGACTGAGCATCGAATTCGAGTGCTCGCCTTTCGATGGATCGCTGCCAGACGACCCGGAGGTACGACCAATCCTTCAAAAGGCAAGGATGATGTCCGGGCCGACCGCGTTCGACCACCCAAGTGAGCCAATGAAATGGGATCGGTTCCTTGCTGCTGGCGTCTTGAGCACGCGACAGGGGGTGGCCAGTGTTCGAGACATCGTCGACTTCGCCGCTCACGTCAAGGGCGGGGTCCACTTTGCAAGCCCGAAGTCTCCCGTCGACGCCAAGCTGGCATCGGCGTGCGCGATCGGTCGAGTTCGCGGTGTCCAGGCACCACTGATATCGCTGTGGCCCATCGGGCGTGTAGTGGTCCGCGCAACGGACTCGCTGCACGAGCGAATTCATCAAACTCACGCTGCCTCACGACACACTCCCGAGACCGAGATCACCTCGGAAGGACCTGCAACCATCTTTGCCGTGGTTTCCAATGAAGACGGCTCAAAGCATGCAGTCGCACGCATACAAGAAGCCGATGGCACCCAGAGGACGTGGGGCAGTGGCGAGGGGCTGGTCGAGCCGCCCCCCGACGACGGCTGAATTGCTAGACCTACCAGGCTGTGGGGGTGTCAGGAAGCTCGATCGTGCCTGTTGGCTGGCCAGTTCGCAGTCACCTGTCGTTGTTGGCTCCGCCACCGGTGAGCCGTTCAAGCTCCCTCAGCGGTCGACCGTCGTGACCAGCATTGGCGGCGAAGCACTACCAGTCCGACTGCGCCCACGGTTGAGTGGCCGAAAGCTGTTGACATTCCCAGCACACCTATCGCGCACGACAATCGCTCAGTTCCCGAGGCCCGACACCCCCTCATACGACATGGCTCTAACCATGCCCGACGCGTTTTTGATGCCTCAGGGATGCGAAACGAAAATGCCGCGTAGCTAATCATCGTGGCGCCGAAGACCCGACACAGCAGGGAGTTCCACCACGTCGGAACCTGCAGACATAGGACGACCGAGATCAAGAATGATCCGTTCGCCGCCCGCGCTCTCGACCTCGATGCAATTTCCACCGATCTCAGCCGCCCCACGATGTATCCGTACACGCCTCACGCCTCACTCCTCGGCAAACGTTCTACGCCGACGGTGTGACATATCGAGTCGCGTTTTCGTCGCTCGACGCGCCTTTGGCAGGTATGACGAATACACAGGACACCCAATCACCCGCCCAGCCCGCCCTCCCCAACCCCGAGACCCAGCCGACGATCAGCATCGACGAAGCCGCCGAACTACTCGGCGTCTGTCGAGCCTCGATGTATAGAGCCGCCGACACTGGTCAATGCCCGACCGTGCGGATCGGACGCCGAATTCTGGTGAAGACCGCGCCGTTTCTCCGCATGATCGGAGCGCTCGAGGAGCCGGCGGAAGCACCGAAAAAGCGCCGCGGCTACACGGCCCGCTCGTGACATCTGGACGCATCGAGACCCATCAAATGGGGTCCTGTGGAAAACCGTCTGTGCACTAGGTGTGCACTCGCCGAGCTCTTGGGCCGTCACGAGATTGTAATTTATGCCCTCTGACATGCGGTTTTAGGGGTGGGCGATGGGGGATTCGAACCCTCGACCTCTGCCGTGTGAAGGCAGCGCTCTAACCAACTGAGCTAATCGCCCGGAGTCGTCGACGATAGCGGGGGTCCATCGGGATCCGTACCGCCGGCTACCCCACGTCGGGGGCCACCGGATCGAGCCCCAGCAGATCCTCGACGAACGCCGTGATCTCCAGCACCCGAAGGTCGGCGAGTTGATGCCCGACGACCTGGAGACCGACCGGCATCCCGTCGGCGGTGAACCCGGCACACGTCGTGGCGGCGGGCCGACGGGTGACGTTGAACGGGTAGGTGTAGCTCTCCCACGACCGGGTCTGTTCACCGTTGACGGTCCCTTCCTGCATCGACACCGGCGTCTGCCCGGCGACGGTGGGACTGAGGATCGCGTCGTAGCCGTCCATCACCTCGGCCAGCCGGATCGACAGCGCCTGAGCGGTTACACGGGCCTCCTCCACGGCGTCGATGGTGACCCGGTCGCGAGATATCCCAAGGATCGTCGCCAGCCCGGGGGTGATGTCGTCCCACGCCGGCGTGCCGAACAACGGGCGGTAGGCGGGCACCATCCCACCGAAGAACAGCATGGCGAACGGCCCGACCGTATCCGACAGGATCGGACCCGATTCGACCACCTCGACTCCGGTGTCGGCGATCACGTCGACGGCGGCCCGGCACACCGACCCGATCTCCTCGTCGGGTCCGAACCCCTCGATCGTCGGTACCCACAACACCCGCTTCGGCGGCTCGGGCCGATCGAGTGCCGCCCGCCACGATCGGGCCGGGATGTCGAGCGAACGCAGGTCGCCCGGAGCGGGCCCGACGATCATGTCGAGAGCCAGGGCGACGTCACGTATGCGGCGCGCCATCGGACCCCGGGTCGACAGGTCGGCCGCCCCCATCGGCGCCGGACCCGACGGCACCCGCCCCTGCGACACCTTCATTCCCGACATCCCGGTGAGCGCCGAAGGGATCCGAATCGAGCCACCACCATCGGATCCGGTACCCAGCGGGATCATTCCCGACGCGATCGCCGCCGCGGTACCGCCCGACGATCCACCCGGCGACCGATCGAGGTTCCACGGGTTGAGGGTCGCACCGAACACCGGATTGTACGTGTCTCCAACCCAGCCGGCCTCAGGCGTGTTGGTCTTGCCGATGATCACACAGCCCGCCGACCGCAGCCGGGCGACCTCGGTCGAGTCGTACTCGGCCGGGGCGACGTCACGCAGGTGCATCGAGCCACGTACGGTCCGAAAACCCGCGGCGTCCTCGAGATCCTTGACGCCGATCGGCACACCGGCGAGAGGCCCGATGCCATCACCGGCATCGAGGCGCTCATCCACCGACCTGGCCTGGGTGCGGGCGTTGTCGGCGTCGACCGCAACGAAGGCGTTGATGACCGGATTGCCTCGCTCGATGCGTTCGAGCGAGGCGTCGGTGACGGCCTCGGCCGTCAACTCACGGGAACGGACACGACGAGCCAGCTCCTCGACCGTGATGGACCTGAAATCGGGGACGTTCATGGCTCCGTTCACCTCATTCGTCGGGGCGCAAGGCCCGCTTCAGCTCCACCATATTGCCGTCGGGGTCGGCGACGTAAAGCCCGATCCCCCATCCGGTGGCACCCCAGATCAGGTTTGGCCCGTCGAGCACCTCGAAGCGGCCCGAGACGGCAACGGCATCAAGGTCGGTGTCATCGACGAGCAGGGAGAAGTGGTCGACGTTGGTGCCCGACGGCGGGGTCGACAGCAGATCAATGATGGTGGCGGCATCGATACGCATCGACGGGAACGGAGCCTCGCCGGCCCGCCATTCGTCCTCTCGTTCCGGAACGAGACCCAAGTTGTCGCGGTACCAAGCGAGCGAGACCCCGGGATCGGCGACCTTGAGGACGATGTGGTCGAGGCCCTGCACCCGCACCGCCGGCGCGTGGCGGTCGGCGCTCGGCGGATCGGACGCGGTCGGCGGGCGGGAAACGGACGGATCGGACATCGGCGCAACCGTAGCCCCCACCGTCCCGGCGCCGGTCAGTCGCCGGTATCGGGGCCGCCGACCGTCGGCGAGCGAAGGCGCTCGACCAGACGTTCCAGGCCGGCCACCCGTGAACCTTTGACCAGGATCGCCGTGCCGGCCGGGGTTCGCTCCAGTGCGGAGGTGGCCTCGTCGATATCGGCCACATCATGGCCACCGTAACCGGGGGCATCCACGGCTATGACCCTGATTCCGAGGTCGGCGGCGAGCGCTGCGATGCGGGCGTGTTCGCCGTGGCTCCTCGTGCCGAGTTCGGCCATCACCCCGAGCACGGCGATCCGATGGTCGGCGGGCAGGGCGGCGAGCGACCTGAGGGCAGCCTCGGTCGACATGGGGTTGGCGTTGTAGGAATCGTTGATGATCGTGGTGCCGCGGTCGGTGTGTATCAGCTCCATGCGCAGGGGTGACAGCACCGGAGCAGCCAGGCCGGCAGCCACCTGATTGAGAGACAGGCCGAGGTGCAGGCCGACCGCGGCGGCAGCGAGCGCGTTGGTGATCAGGTGGAATCCTCGGGCACCGAGGGTCACGGTGGCGGTTCCAAGCGGCGTCACCAGGCGAAAGGTCGGAACGAGATCATCGCCAACCACGATGTGCTCAGCCCTCACGTCGGCGGTGGCCGTGATCCCGAAGGTCACCACCTCGGCCCGCGTGCAGTCGGCCATGGCGGCAACCGGGGCCATGTCGGCGTTGAGCACGGCGAGGCCCTCGACGGGCAGGGCCTCCACCAGCTCGGCCTTGGCTCGGGCCACCGACTCCACGTCACCAAACTCGGAGGTGTGGGCGGTCCCGACGGTGGTGATCACACCGATGGTCGGCCGGGCGATCGCGCAGAGTTCGGCCACATCGCCGATACCACGCGAGCCCATCTCGACCACCACCGCCTCGGCGTCGTCGGGGGCACCGAGCAGGGTGAGCGGCACCCCTATCTCGTTGTTGAACGACCGGGTGTTGGCGTGGGTCACGAGACCGGTGGCCAGCACCGAGGCGAGGAAGTCCTTGGTGGTGGTCTTGCCGACCGAACCGGTCACACCGATCACCGTCGCCGAGCCGAGTCGGTCGCGCGCGGCACGGCCCAGCGCGACAAGGGCCACTGCGGTGTCGGCCACGGCGATGGTGGCGACGCCCCCGGGCGGGCCGTTCCCGGCGACGGAAATCGGATCGGAGACCGCGGGACGGGTGGCGGCGCGGGCGCTCAGGTAGGCGACCGCGCCCGCCTCGACGGCCTTGGCAATGAAATCGTGACCGTCGCGTTCGGCGATGATCGGTACGAACAGGCAGCGGCGTTCAGGGGTGACCACGCGACTGTCCTGGGTGACCGTGTCGATGGCGACATCGGGCCCACGAAGGACCCCGCCGACCGATTCGGCGATGGCGGCTGCCGTCCAGTGCATGTGGGTAGTGTCGCACCGCCCGACCGGGATGGGGTGCACCGGAGGTCCGACCGCGGGGCCCGGCGGGACTAGCGTCGACACGATGCCCGAGAGTCCCCCATCCGCCGACATGTCACACAGTGGCGAGACTGCTCCCCCCACCGGGCGGGTCAGACTGGTGGTGCTGTTCGGCGGACAGTCGGCCGAGCACGACGTGTCGTGTGTGTCGGCTCGTCACGTCATCGCGGCCGCCGACCCCGAGAAGTATCTGATCGAGCCCATCGGCATTGGCCGTGACGGCACGTGGCACCGGGACACGAGGACCATCGAGGTCATGGCCGGCGGTCGACGGCGGGAACTGCCGGAGCGGCTCACCGTCGAGGGGCCCGAGGTCGATGCCGCAGGGGTGACAACCGACTCGGCCGACAACGGGATGCCGACTGTCGTGTTTCCGGTACTCCACGGGCCGATGGGTGAGGACGGCACCGTGCAGGGGCTGCTCGAACTCGCCGATGTGCCCTACGTCGGCGCCGGCGTCCTGGCCTCGGCTCTGTGCATGGACAAGGTCGCGGCCAAGGCCCAACTGTCGGCCCACGGGATCGCCCAGGGTGAATACACGTGGGTCACGGTCGACGCCGCCCATTCGCCCGACGCTGCCGATCCGGTCGCATTTCCCGACGGCACCACGGGCACTCTCGACGAGGCGGCCCGCAGAGCGGTTACGCAACTCGGTCTGCCGCTGTTCGTGAAGCCGGCCAATATGGGATCGTCGGTGGGTGTCTCGCGGTCGACCACATCCGAAAAGACCGCAGCCGCGATCGAACTGGCCGCCGGCTACGACCGGATCGTGATCATCGAAGAGGCGGTCCGGGGCCGTGAGATCGAGGTGGCGGTCCTCGGCAACGAGAACCCCGTGGCGAGCGTGCCCGGCGAGATCTTGCCCGGCGCGGACTTCTACGACTACGACGACAAGTACGACGACGGCGCCGAACTGCTGATACCGGCCCCCCTCGGACCCGAGGAGGTCGCGGCGGCACGGGCCGCGGCGATCGCCGCCTACCGGGCACTCCGGGTCGAGGGATTGTCGCGGGTCGATTTCTTCTACGAGGATGGTCGGGGCTGGCTGGTCAACGAACTCAACACCATGCCCGGATTCACCCCGATCTCGATGTATCCGAAGCTGTGGGCCGAATCCGGCCTGCCCTACGAGGATCTGATCGACCAGCTCGTGGAACTCGCCCGGCAGCGCCATGACCGCCGGCATCGTCACCAACGCACCGACCGTTGAGCTGCCCCGTTCCTGAAGCAGATTTCAGGGAGGTTCACACAAACTTGCGTCCGCGCTTACGTTTCTTTGACAACAGATGCGGAAGATGGACGGAGTGACGGTGATCGCTCCCCCCGCGCCAACGCGCCCGATGGCCCCGACCCAGGCCCCGCCCCCGAGGGTGGCCGGACGCAGCCGTCTTCGTCCGACCCCGCTCAGCGGCCTCGACATCTGGGCATTCATCATCGTCAATCTGGTGGTGATAACCGCCATGTGGGTTCGCCACGGGGGATTCGACCTCTGGGCTACACCATTCGGCAAGCTGGTCGGTCTCGGTCAGATAACCGCCCTCTACGGATCATTTTTTATTCTCGCCGAACTGGTCCTGATCGCAAGGGTGCCCTGGATAGAACGCCGATACGGCATGGACCGACTGCTCGGTTGGCATCGCCTGACCGGATTCGCGTCGGTGACGTTGCTCAGCGCCCACGTGCTGTTCACCACCCTCGGATACGCCGTCCCCCGCCGGGTCGGTGCCGCCGACCAGTTCGGCAACTTCCTCCTGTACTGGCCCAACATGGTGACCGCCACCGCCGGCTTCCTGCTGATCCTCGCCGTGGCCGTCACATCGGTGCGGGCCGCCCGCCGATCCCTCAGCTACGAAACGTGGCACTTCATCCACCTCTACGCCTATCTCGGGGTGGCTCTCGCCTTCGCCCATCAACTCACCAGCGGGACCGATTTCGCCAGCGATCACCTCGCGGTCGTCTACTGGGTGTCGCTCAACATCGCCACGGTCGTCGCCCTGGTCGGGTTCCGATGGATTTCTCCGATCTGGCGGGCACTGCGGCATCAGCTGAGGGTCGTCGCGGTCGAAACGGAAGCGCCCGGCGTGGTGTCGATCCGGGTCGCGGGCCGCAAGCTCCACCGTCTCACCGCCGCCTCCGGACAGTTCTTCATCATCAGGGTGCTGCGTGGTGACCGCTGGTGGCGGGCCCACCCCCTCTCGCTGTCGGCCGCACCCGACGGACGCAGCCTCAGATTCACCGTCAAGGCCCTCGGCGACGACAGCACCTGGATGCAGCAGATTCCCGTCGGCACCAGAATCATGGCCGAGGGGCCCTACGGGGCGTTCCACGCCGAGGACGACCCGATCGAGAAGGTGCTGCTCATCGGCGGTGGCATCGGCATCACGCCCTTGCGGGCCATATTCGAGGACATCGATCGTCGTCCGGGCCAGGTCACCCTGCTCTACCGGGCCCGCAACCACGCCGACGCCATCCTGCTCGGCGAGTTGCAGGAGATCGCCGATCGTCGGGGCTTCAAGCTCCAGGTGAGCCAGAGCCGCGCCGGTGGACGTCGCAAGTTCGATCCCTTCAGCGCCGCGGCACTGCGTCGCGCCGTCCCCGATATCGCTCGACGATCCATCTACGTCTGCGGACCGCCCGAACTGATCTCGGCCGCGTGCAACGGGGCGAAACGAGCGGGCGCCCATCCGAAGAACCTCCACTACGAACGATTCGATTACTGAGCAGGGACATCCGGAAACATGCAGGGACATCCACAAACATGAATCGAGTACTCCCGGCTCTCGGGCTCTCGGCCGCCGGCCTGGCCCTGATCCTCAACTTCGACACCAGATCGGCCACTTCGGTCAACCTGACGGGGGCAGCCACCGTCGCCACGTCGTCGAGTACCGCCACGACGTCGGTCACGACACCCAAGATCCAGGCACCGACCACCCCGACGCCGACCAACCCCCCCGGGGCGGCTGCGGCCGAGCGGGCGCAAATCATGTCGCAGCTGCCCGACTGGGTGATCCAGCGCATCAACGAGCGGTTCCCCGACGGAATCCCGCTCGACCTGCTCGAGGAAGTGGCCAACGAGCTCAACATCGCGTTCAGCCCGTCCGGCAGCACCACCGGGTCGGGCACCGGCCAGTCGGGCAGCAGTTCCCCGGGCACGACCGCCGGACCCACCACCACGGCGCCCTCCACCTCGGCGTCCACCACCTCGGTGCCCTCCACCTCGGCGCCCTCCACCTCGGCGCCCTCCACCTCGAAGGTGGTCGACGGGCCCGCCGCCAGCACACCGTACGGCCCCTACCAGGTCGAGGTCACGATCGACAGCGGTCGGATCACCGGCGTCACGTTCATCCGTACGCCACGCGACCCCCAGTCGATGGCGATCGTGCGATACGCCCTGCCGAGGCTAACCAGCCAGACTCTCTCCAATCAGTCGGGCAAGGTCCAGTTCATCAGTGGTGCCACCTACACCTCCGCTGCTTACCAGAAGTCGCTCCAGGCCGCCCTCGACGCGGTCGGCTTCTGAACGATCGGCCGACATGACGGGCCTGCCATGAGCCGGCATGCCGAAGCGGTGATGGGCACCGTCGTCAGCATCGACGTCCCCGACGACACCGACCCCGAGCTGATCAATCGAACCAACGACTGGCTGCACCGGGTCGAGGAACTGTTCAGCATCTTCATCGCCGACAGTGAGATTTCGCGTATCGGCCGAGGCGAGTTGTCGGTCGACGACGCCGACCCGGCGGTACGTCACGTCCTCACCCGCTGTGACGAGCTGGAACAATTGACCGAGGGTGCGTTCCGGCACCGCAACCGCACCGCCGATCGGCCGCTCGACCCGTCGGGCTACGTGAAGGGCTGGTCGGTCGAGCGAGCCCTTCTCGACCTGCGCCTGGCCGGCCTCGAGCGGGCGTGCATCGGCGCCGGCGGTGACATCGCCGGATTCGTCGCCGATGGCGGTGACCCATGGCGGATCGGCATCCGCAATCCCGAGGACCCCGATGGTGTGGCAGCGATCATCGACCTGGCCGACGGCGCCGTGGCCACATCGGGCGAGTACGAACGAGGGGCCCACATCCAGGGCCGGTTCCGATCCGGTTCCGATCCAGGTGGACCCCCGCTCACCAGCGTGAGCGTCGTCGGGCCCGACCTGGGCACGTGTGACGCCCTGGCCACCGCAATCTGGGCCGACGGGGCCGCCGCTGGTCTGGCGACGCCGGGATGGTTGATCAACTTCCCCGACCACGATGTGCTGGTGTGCACCGCCGACGGGAGGGTCAGCTACTCCGAGCGCCTCGCACCGATCGTCGAAGCCGGCTGAGCCGGTTCAGCCCGACGGCACCAGAGCGGCCCGCAGAAAGCGCACCAGTTCCCGTTGCCGCTCAACCGCCACCCGCAGCGTGGACTCCAGGCCGATGGCGCGCTGCACCTCGAACTCACCGGCCACGCCCACGACGGTCGAGTAGAGACTGAGCAGGAGCATCGACGGGTCACTGCGACGAAACCGCCCGGCGTCCATTTCCCGGGCCAGGAAGTCGGCCGCCCTGGCGAACACCGGGGCGACACGATCGGCCAGCCGCTCGGCCGACAACGACCCGGGCCGACTGACCTCGCGCACCAGCCCGAGCAGTTCCGGTCGCTGCACGGCCAGCCGGAGCACCCGCCGGATGATGGCCTCCACCTGATCCATCCCGACCAGATCCGAGGATGTCGCGGCATCGAACGCCTCGATGAGACTCGACGCGGCGTCGTCGATCACCGCCTCGAACAGCGCCCGCTTGGAGGGAAACCAGTAGAGAATCGTCTGTTTGCGGATCCCGAGATGTTCGGCGAGCGCGTCGAGCGAGGTCGCGGCGTATCCGTCGGTGCCGTATGCGGCCAGCGCGGCCACGAGAATCCGATCTCGCGTCGAGGCGCGCTCCGGTGGGGACGTACGGATCCGTGAAGCAGCAGAACTCACCCTCGAGACAGTTTCGGTCACGTACGCGACGTTAGGGCCCGAAGAGCCTCTCTACCACTTGGTAGACAGATTTTGCGGTGGTAGACATGGGCGGTGATCAGGGAGTCTCTCAGCGGCAAACGCATCGCCATAACCGGCGCCACCGGCTTCCTCGGCACGGCCATCGTGGAACGCCTGCTCCGGGCGGTACCGCAATGCGAGTTGGTGCTGGTGGTGCGACCCGGCCGCCGCGGCGCCCAGAGCCGCGTCGACCGCGACATCCTTCGAAACGACGCCTTCGATTCGCTCAAGGCGGCCTACGCCAACGATCCCGTGGCGGCCGGTGGACTCGACGACGAGACATTCGCCGACATGTGCCGTCGCCGCGTGAGTGCCCTCGGGGGCGATGTCGCCACCGAAGGCATGGACCTCGATCCCGATGACCTGGCGCTGCTCGCCACCTGCGACATCGTCATCCATTCGGCCGCCGCGGTGAGTTTCGACTCGGCCCTCGACGACGCCGTCGAGGTCAATCTGCTCGGCCCCCATCGTGTCGCCCAGGCGGTGCGTGACTGCGCCGCCATCCGCACCGAACCCACGGCGGCCGGCCTGGCCCCCGGCGTGCCCGCCCATCTCGTGGCCGTGTCGACATGTTACGTCGCCGGCAGTCGCCGCGGCCGAGCCCCCGAGCAGTTGGTCGACGAATCGCCGTTCTTCGTCGATGTCGACTGGCGGGCCGAGGTTGACAATGCCCGGCGGGCCCGGGTCAGGGCCGAAAGCGACAGCCGCACCCCCGAGCGCCTCGAGGCTCTGCGGGACGAGGCCTACGACGGTCTCGGCCCCGCCGGAGGCCCGGCCATCGCCGAGCGCACCGAACAGCTTCGTCAGCGCTGGGTCGCCAAGGTGATGACTGCGGCCGGTCGTTCCCGAGCCTCGTCGCTCGGTTTCCCCGACGCCTATGCCTTCACCAAAGCGCTCGGCGAGAGGGCCCTGGTCGAGACCCGCGGCGACGTGCCGGTGAGCATCGTGCGTCCGTCGATCATCGAATCCGCCCTCGCCGAACCCTCGCCGGGCTGGATCCGTGGCTTCCGCATGGCCGAACCGGTCATCGCCGCCTACGCCCGTGGCCTGCTCAAGGAGTTCCCGGGCGTGCCCGAAGGCGTGATCGACGTCATCCCGTGCGATCTCGTGGTGGCCACCATTCTCGCCGTGGCAGCCCGCGGCCCCAAGACCGATGACAAGGGTGTCGATCACCCCGACGTCACCCAGATTGCCAGCGGATCGGGCAACCCGCTCGAGTACGGCCAACTCGTCGGCTTGGTGAGGAGTTGGTTCACCGAACACCCCGTCTACGACGAGAAGAACCAGCCGATCTCCGTGCCCGAATGGTCGTTCCCGGGCCGGGGGCGCGTGTCGCGTCAGTTGGGCCGGGCCCGCAAGGGCCTCGACATCGCCGAGAAGGTGCTCGACGCCCTCCCGCTGCGAGGTCGCCAGGCCGAGTTCGGCGCCGAGCTCGAGGAACGCAAGGGCCAGCTCGAACAGGCCAACGGCTACGTCGAGCTCTACGGGGCCTACACCGAGTGCGAGGCCATCTACGAACTCGACAACATGTACGAACTCTGGGACTCCCTCGACGACGCCGACCGGGCCGCGTTCGCCATGGACCCGAAACTCGTCCACTGGCCGACCTACGTTCACACCATCCACCTACCGTCGATGGTGAAACAGGCCCGTCTCAAGATGGCTCCGGGAAGCCGCCAGTCGAGTTCGCGCCACGACCGACTCCGCCAACAGGTCCTGGAGCCGAGGCGTCAACTCGCCGTGTTCGACCTCGAGAACACCCTCATCGCCAGCAACGTGGTGTCGAGCTACGCCTGGCTCGCCACCCGCCACCTCGACACGCCCGACCGGGCCCGGTTCGTCGCCAGGACACTGCGCGAGATTCCCACCCTCCTGGCCCTCGACCGGGCCGACCGCAGCGACTTCCTGCGCTACTTCTACCGCCGTTTCGAGGACGCCCCCGTCGAGCGGCTGGCGGCGGATTCGGCCGAGATGTTGTCGGATCTGCTCATCACCAAGTCGTTCCCGGCCGGTATCCGACGGGTGCGCGAGCACCGTCGCCTCGGCCACCGCACCCTGCTCATCACCGGGGCGCTCGACCTGGTGACCAAGCCGCTGCGTCCGCTGTTCGACGACATCGTGGCGGCCGAGATGTCGGTAACCGACGGTGTCTACGACGGCCGTCTCACCAGCGTGCCACCCACCGGCGAGGCCCGTTACCAGACCCTCGTCGACTACGCATCGACCCACGACATCGACCTGCAGGAAGCGGTGGCCTACGCCGACTCGAGTTCGGATCTGCCGATGCTCGAGGCGGTCGGCTTTCCGGTGGCGGTCAATCCCGAGACCAAGCTGGCTTCGATCGCCCGCAAACGTGCTTGGCTGATCGAACACTGGGACAAGTCCAAGGGTGCACCATCACGTGTTCTCCCGATCGGCCCACTCTCTCATGGCATAGCCCGTCGCCGAAAGATTCTCGACAGGAGCATGCTGTAGCCATGGCATCCGATTCGCGCCGCAAGGCTCCACGCCCCGGTTTCGTACTCGACGTCGACCGGTCGACCCCGCCGATCCTGTTCCATCACGGGGAGAACTTCCGCCTCGAGAAACTCCCGCCCGGCCGCAGTCGGGTGATCTACCCCGCCGAACCGCTGCCCGGCCTGCCCGACCCCGAAGAATCGATCCGTCAGGCCCTGCTGAGCCCGATCGACGACGATCCGTTGCCGAGCCTGATGAAGCCGGGGATGAAGCTCACCATCGCGTTCGACGACGTGTCGCTGCCACTGCCCCAGATGCAGAGGCCCGACATCCGTCAACGGATCATCGAGCAGGTGCTCGACATGGCGGCCGCCGCCGGAGTCGACGATGTGCACCTCATTGCCGCCCGGGCTCTGCACCGTCGCATGACCGAGGCCGAACTGCGTCATGCCCTCGGCGACCGGGTCTACGACGCGTTTGCCCCCCAGGGTGCGCTCTACAACCACGACGCCGAAGATCCCGATGGCATGGTCGAGCTGGGCAGGACCCGCCACGACGAAGCCGTCACCATGAACAAGCGGGCGGCCGAATCGGATCTGCTGGTCTACGTCAACATCAACATCGTGTCGATGGACGGCGGCTGGAAATCCACCGCCACCGGCCTGTCGAGCTATTCCGGTATTCGCCATCACCACAACGTCGAGACCATGGCAAAATCGCGTTCGTTCATGGATCGCCACGCGTCCGAACTCCACAAGAGCAACTGGCGTCAGGGCGAGGTGATCAAGAACCACGGCCCGCGTGTGTTCCAGATCGAGACCACGATCAACAACAACACATTCGGCTACGACGGTCCGCTGTCGGTGCTGCAGAAACGCGAGTGGGAGTGGACAGCGCGCGACCGCGCCACGTTCATCGCCATGAAGTCGGGCCTCGGCGCGATGCCGTCGGCGGCCCGCCGTAAAATCTTCCAGTCGTGGAAGGCCCCCTACGAACTCACGTCGGTGCAGGCCGGAGAGGTCGAGGCCGTTCACGAGGCCACGCTCGAGAACTGCTTCAGGCAGCACATCGTCCCGGTCGAGGGTCAGACCGACATCCTCACCCTCGGACTCCCCTACATCTGTCCGTACAACGTCAACTCGGTGATGAACCCGCTCCTCGTGATGTGCCTGGGGCTCGGCTACTTCTTCAACATGTACCGCGGCCGACCGCTGGTGCGCGAGGGCGGGGCGCTCATCATGAGCCATCCCACCCCATGGGAGTTCCACCCGGTGCACCACCCGAGCTACATCGACTTCTTCGAGCAGGTCCTCACCGACACCACCGACCCCGCCGAGATCGAGAGGAAGTACGAAAAGCAGTTCGCGGAGGACGAGTGGTACCGCCACCTCTACCGCACCAGCTATGCCTACCACGGCGTCCACCCGTTCTACATGTGGTACTGGGGTGTCCACGCCCTGCAGTGGCTCGGGCGGGTGATCATCGTCGGCGGCAACACCCGCTCGGTACGCAGGCTCGGATTCCAGCCCGCGACCACCCTGCAGGATGCCTTCGAGATGGCATCCGATGTGGTCGGACCCCACGCCACCATCACCCACATGCACAATCCGCCGATCCTGATGGCCGACGTGACATGAGCCTCCGGTCGTGAAGCTCGCCCGCCGACTCGGCTTGCCCTCGCTGCCCGGGGTGTTGTCACCGGTGAAGCGGCTGCGCGCCCTCGAGTTTCCGTTCCGGGCACCCTCGACGCCCCGAGGCGTGGATCCCGTGCACGAACCGCGTCGCACGGGTACCCGCTACGACACGTCCTGGGCCCGACGCAAGCCGGCTCGCGTCGTTCGTGCCGCGATAATCGACGGTCCGATGAGACTCGCGGTGTCGGCTCTCGCCGCGCCCGACCGCCGCGGCGACGATCGACTGCTCGGCCTCGAGGGTCCGGCCATCTTCGCCGCCAACCACCACAGCCACCTCGACACACCGCTCATGTTGACATCGATCCCCGAACCGTGGCGCCACAAGATCGTGGTCGGAGCCGCGGCCGACTATTTCTTCCGTACACGCGTCGTGTCGACCGTGTCGGCCCTCGCCATCGGGGCCATCCCGATCGAACGCACCAAGGTCGGGCGGCGCTCGGCCGATCTCGCCGCCGACCTGCTCGACGAGGGATGGAGTCTGCTGCTGTTCCCCGAAGGCGGGCGCAGCCCCGACGGCTGGGGTCAGCCGTTCCGCGGCGGAGCCGCCTACCTCGCACAGCGCTGTGGCGTACCGGTGGTGCCGGTCCACATCGAGGGCACCGGACGCATCCTGCGCAAGGGCCGCTCCACGCCCCGACCCAGCACCACCTCGGTCACGATCGGGGCGCCGATCCGTCCGACCGACACCGACAACGCCAACCGATTCGCGGCACGTATCGAAGCCGAGGTCGCGATGCTGGCCGACGAGGCATCGTCGGACTGGTATCGCGCCCGCGTCCGGGCCCACGCCGGGAAGACCCCCTCACTCACCGGCCCGAGCATCGGCTCGTGGCGCCGCTCATGGGCACTGGGCGACCGTTCCCGGGTCGCCAAGTTGCGGGCCCGCACCTGGCCGGAGCTGTGAGCACCACCCGCTGACCCGTAGGCTCCACGGCCGTGACACACAGTGACCGCATCCTGATGGGCCCCGGCCCCTGCAACCCGTATCCGGAGGTCATCGAGGCGTTCGGCCGTCCGGTGCTCGGTCATCTCGACCCCGAGTTCATCTCGCTCCTCGACGACACCGGTGAACGGCTGCGTCAGGTCTTCCGGACCGATAATCCGCTCACCTTCCCCGTCTCGGGCACCGGCTCGGCCGGCATGGAGGCGGCGTTCGTCAACTTCGTGGAGCCCGGCGACGTGGTCGTCATCGGCGTCAACGGCGTGTTCGGCGGGCGCATGTGCGACGTCGCGGCACGTGCCGGTGCCGAGGTCGTGAGGGTCGACGCAGCGTGGGGCACGGCCATCGAGCCCCAACAGCTCCTCGATGCCCACCCCGACCCGAAGATCATCGCTGTGGTCCACGCCGAGACGTCCACCGGTGTGCGCAACGACATCGCCGACCTCGGCGCCGCCAAGGGTGACGCCCTGCTGCTGATCGACTGTGTCACCTCGGTCGGCGGAATACCGGTGGAACTCGACGAATGGGGGGTCGACATCGCCTACTCGGGTACCCAGAAGTGTCTCGGCGTGCCGCCCGGGTTGGCGCCGCTGAGCGTGTCGCCTGCCGCGGTCGAGCGCATCATCGAACGACCCCAGAGCTGGTACCTCGACCTCAACATGATCGCCAGGTATGTCACCGGCGGCAGCGCCCGTGCTTACCACCACACCGCGCCGATATCGATGATCTACGCCCTGCATGCCGGCCTGGGGGTGTTGCTCGACGAGGGTCTCGTGGCATCGTTCGTCCGCCACCAGTCGTGCGGCGACACGCTCCAGACCGGTCTCGTCGAAATGGGTTTCGAGATGTTTGCCGAGCAGGGCCACCAACTACCTCAGCTCACCACCGTCGTCGTGCCCACCGACCGACTGCCGGCCGGTGTCGGCGAGGCCGACGTGCGCAGGCAACTCCTCGGACACTACGGCATCGAGATCGGCGGCGGCCTCGGCGAATTCGCCGGCAAGGTCTGGCGAATCGGCCTCATGGGCCACACGGCGCGCCGGCGCAACGTCACGCTGCTGCTCGGGGCCCTCGGCGAGATCCTTGCCGGCTGAGTAGCTCAGCCCGAATCGGGGTCGGACTCGCAGGCGAGCAGCGCCACACCTCTGCCGGCATGGGTCAAGTCATTCGACGAGCCTCAGGCCCCCGAGACGGGCCGGCCCGGCCCCCGCCGCGCCGACTCCCCGGAGCCCACCAATCGCGGCGTGAGGTAGGTCGACAGCGAAAACGGTGCGATGACCGGGGTAGACCTGCTCGCTCAACAACACGGCATCTCCGGCGAGTGACCGGGTGATCCGCTCACACACCAGCACCGGTGATCCGGCGGGCACACCGAGAATCTCGGCGTCGGCGACCGAAGCGGCTGCGGCGCCAACCGTCTGCTCCGCTCCTGCGAGTTCCACATCGATCAACTCGTAGAACGGCTTCACCTCGACGTCGTTGCGCGAGAGTTCGGCTCCGATCGACTCGGGGCACCAGACCGTGACCCTCGCGAACGGCTGACCGTCGGCGAGATTTACCCGGCGCACCTCAAGGACCCGCTCCTCTCCCAACACCTCTTGGGCCCTGGGGGTCGCGGTGGTGAACGCGAAGTCGAGGACCCGTCTCTGCGACACCACCCCGGCCGCCCGTAGCTGCTGTTCGATGGTGTCGAGCTGATCGAGCGACTGGCGAAGGGGGTCGGCCGACACATACCACCCGAGACCCTGTCTGGCCTCGACGAGGTGATGGTCGCGAACCAGCTCGAGGGCACGCCTGACCGTGACCCGGCTCACGCCGAACTCGCGCGACAACCCGGCCTCGCTCGGCAGGAGTCCGCCGGCGGTGTACTCGCCGGCGGCGATGCGCCTTTCGATCTCCAGGGAGATGAACTGGTATCTGGGAACCCTCACGCTCGCACCCGAATCCTTCGCACACTACTTGTCTGTAACTTGTATGTTACACTTGTCTGTGTTGTTTCACGGCAGTCGGCAGGACAGAGCCAATCGATGCTCCCTAGGCTGCCACGAGAACGCCCCAGCAGGACGACAACACCCCCACGGCAACAGGACAGGACGAGAGGCACGCCCATGGCAGTAGCAGCCAGCACCCCGATCGAACTCATCAACGGTGTCTACGCCAGATTCGACGAGCGGGTCGCCGCCGCCCGGGACCGCTTCGGCCGGGGACTGACCCTCGCCGAGAAGATCCTCGTCAGCCACCTAGACACTCCCGATCAGGAACTCGAACGGGGCGAGAGCTATGTCGACCTCCGCCCCGACCGGGTGGCCATGCAGGACGCCACCGCCCAGATGGCGTGGCTCCAGTTCATGACCGCCGGCCTTGCCAAGGTCCGAGTTCCGGTCACCACCCACTGTGATCATCTGATCCAGGCCCGGGTCGATGCCGGGCACGACCTTCTCGCCGCGCTCGACACCAACGAAGAGGTCTACGACTTTCTCGAGAGCGCATGCGCCAAGTTCGGCGCCGGTTTCTGGAAGCCCGGCAGCGGCATCATCCACCAGGTCGTGCTCGAGCAATACGCCTTTCCCGGCGGCATGATGCTCGGCACCGACAGCCACACCCCCAACGCCGGCGGCCTGGGAATGATCGCCGTGGGTGTCGGCGGCGCCGATGCCGTCGACATCATGACCGGGTTCGCGTGGAACGTTCGCTGGCCCAAGCTCATCGGTGTGAAGCTCACCGGCTCACTCAACGGCTGGACCGCCCCCAAAGATGTCATCCTCAAGGTGGCCGAGATCCTCACCGTCAAGGGTGGCACCGGCGCAATCGTCGAATACTTCGGTGAGGGCGCCGAGAGCCTCAGCTGCACCGGCAAGGCCACCATCTGCAACATGGGCGCCGAGATCGGCGCCACCACCTCGGTGTTCGCCTACGACCAGGCCATGGCGCGCTATCTCAGGTCGACCGGACGCCAAGGGATCGCCGAGGCCGCCGATGCCGTGGCCCATCACCTACGAGCCGACGACGAGGTGTCCGACGACCCGGGCACGTACTACGACCGGATCATCGAGGTCGACCTCGACACCCTCACCCCCCACATCAACGGACCCCACACCCCCGACCGAGCCCGGGAGGTCAAGGCGTTGGGAGCCGAGGCCCGCGCCGAGGGCTGGCCCACCGAGATCAGCGCCGCCCTCATCGGCAGCTGCACCAACTCCAGCTACGAGGACATCACGCGCGCCGCCTCGATCGCACGAGAAGCCGCGGCCAAGGGCCTCACCGTCAAATCGAGACTGATGATCACTCCCGGTTCCGAACAGGTGAGGGCCACCATCGAACGCGACGGCCTGCTCGCCGACTTCGAGGCGTTGGGGGCCACGGTCCTCGCCAACGCGTGCGGGCCGTGCATCGGCCAGTGGGACCGTTCCGAGGAGGTCGGTCACAAGACGGGCGAGCCCAACGTCATCGTCACCTCCTACAACCGCAACTTTCCCAAGCGCAACGACGGCGATCCGGCAACCCTCGCGTTCGTGACCTCGCCCGAGACGGTGATGGCCCTGGCCCTGGCCGGTACGGTCGACTTCGACCCCGTCAACGACACCCTCACCAACAACGTCGGCGAGCAGGTTTCGCTCTCGGTGCCGGTCGGCATCGAGTTGCCATCGGCCGGCTTCACACCGGGTGAGAGCGGCTTCGTCGGCCCCCCGGTGGACTCCTCCACAGTCGAGGTGAGGGTCTCCCCCACATCCGACCGGTTGCAGCTCCTCACCCCGTTCCCGGCTTGGGACGGCCACGACTACGAAGACCTTCCGATTCTCGTGAAGGCTCAGGGAAAGTTCACCACCGACCACATCTCGATGGCCGGACCGTGGCTCAAGTACCGTGGCCACCTCGAGAACATCAGTGGCAACCTCTACCTCGGAGCGGTCAACGCCTATCAGGGTTACGAGGTCGGCTACGGCAAGAACCAACTCACCGGTGAGACCAGGACGTTCCCCGAGATCGCCAAGGCCTACCACGAAGCCGGGCAGCCTTGGGTCGTGATCGGTGACGAGAACATGGGCGAGGGTTCGAGCCGTGAGCACGCCGCCATGGAGCCCCGTTTCCGTCTGGGGCTGGTGGCGATCGCCCGCAGCTTCGCCCGCATCCACGAGACCAACCTCAAGAAGCAGGGCATGCTGCCGCTCACCTTTGTCGACCCGGCCGACTACGATCGCATCGGTGAGGACGATCGCATTTCGGTGCGGGGCATTGCCGATCTCACGCCTGAGAGCCGGGTCATCGTCGAGGTCACGACCCCGGCCGGCGACCGGTGGAGCTTCCCGACCGACCACACGTTCAGCGATGCTCAGATCGAGTGGTTCAAGGCCGGTTCGGCCCTGAACATCATCAGGGCGAAGACGGCGGGCTGAACCGAAAGGCCGACCCGCCCCGTTCAGGTATAGATCCGGGTGCAGCTGTCGCCGGCCCACAGTGCCGTGACCAAACCGTCGGGATCACGGGTCGAGGTGGTGCCCAGAAGCACACCGCCACTTGCCGGATTGGTCACCGCGAACAGCCCCGACGGGTCATCCGGAATGGCCTCGACGACGGTCACCGCCGTGCCGTAGGTGACGTTGAGGAACCCGACGGTGGCTCCGTAACCGAGCCCGTCGACCGTCACGAGGCCGACCGGTCTGCCGATTCCGTCGACGAACCACTGGGTGAACTTTCCGACACCCGAGTCGAGCACGTCTTCGGTGAAGACGACCTCGAGATTGCCCCAATCGAGGATTCTCGTTCGCGCCCCGATACAGAACGACGTTTCGTACCATCCAGAGTCGAGGTCCGGACCCCCCAACACGCCATTGATGGCGTCGATCACCGCCTTGTCGTCCTGTCCGAAGGTCAGAACCGCTCCGGTGTCGAGCTGAAGGCCGGTCTCCACGAGGGTGACGGGGCCGGGTTCACCCACCGGCAAGGGAATCGTGGTGGTCGAGGTGGTCGTCGTCGAGGTGGTCGAGGTGGACGACGTAGTGGTGGAGGTGCTGGACGTGGTGGTTGAACTCGAAGTGGTGGTGGCCGCCGTGGTGGTGGTGGCAAGCGTGGTGGTAGTGGCTGCCGTGGTGGTCGTGACCGGGGCCACGGATCCCGAACTCCCACTACGGGCGAGGGCGACCACACCGATCACCGCACCCGCCGCGATGAGAACCGCGACTGCGATCAGCAGGCCGATCGGTGCTCGTCGGTCGGGCTCCTCGAACAGCGGCGCGTCCGGGGGCGCCACCCGGGACATCGCCCGCGTCGGATCGGCGGCCGACGAGATACCCGAGGCGGCACCGGGGCGCGGCGTCGCAGCCGTGGGGGGTACTGACGTCTGGTCGAACACCGAACGCGGGCCCTTGGGTGATTCGGGTGCTCGGCCCGGGGGCCGAACGGCCGGACCGCCGACCACCCCCCCGAAATCCTCACGCGTGACGATCGGCGGTGGAATGTCGGCCGAACGGGCGACCAACGCCGCTGCTGCCGCCAGGGCCACGGCCGGATCGACCTCGGGCCGTCTGGATTGCGCCACGGTGGCCGGAACGAGAACGACGTCGGTGACACCCGCCGCCGCGCCGGTCTGCACCAGGCGGTCGCGTTCGTCGCGGTTCCAGTCGTCGGGCACCACCAGCGCGAGGCGTCGCGGGGTGGATCCGGCCGACGCCGTGGCCCGCCCCACCACATGGGCGAGCACCGCGGTGAGTGCTCCGACCCGACCGGCCCGGGCCCGGTTCATCGGATCGGTCGCGATCGGACCGCTCGATCGCAATGCCGCCTCACCCACGAGAACAGCCCCGTCGGGGCTCTGGGCCACCGCCGCAGTGGCGTGAAGTTCGGTCGCACCGAGTTGGACGGGTTCGAGTGATCCGTCGACATGGAGCAGAACGGCCGTTACCTGCGTGGGGTCGACGGACACGCCGAGAGTGGTCGGGGACTCGGGCTTGGAATCGGATGTGTCGGCCATGTGGAACCTCCGTCGGCCCTGGCTCGCCGACGATGCACGCCGGGATCGTAACCCCGCTACGGCCGATAGACCGACTCTCCGCCGGTTGTCGTGTCGACGACCGGGCCGACCCCGACGCGGAGAAGCGACCTGCAGACCCCAGGGGCGGCAGACCGCTTCTCCGTCGTCCACGAGCCGTACCAAGGAGGGAAACGGACCCGGACTGTCGATGCCGGCTCGCTGGGGGGTAGCGGCCGACATCGTTGTTGTGTTGATTAAAGCGAGTCGAGCACGATCTTTCCAACAGTTTCGGCGAATATGTGGCATCATTCACAACGATGGATCTTCGCCAGTTACAAGCCCTTCTCGCGGTGGCCGAGCATCAGTCGTTCTCAGCGGCCGCCCGGTCGTTGCACACCGTCCAGTCCAACGTGTCGACCCACGTCGCCCGCCTCGAGAAAGAGCTCGGTTCGCGGCTCATCGATCGCTCCCACGGAGTGCTCACCGTTGAGGGCGAGATCGTGGCCGACCGGGCCAGAAGGGTCATTGCCGAGATCAGGTCGATCGAGGACGACCTCAACTCGGTACGCAACGAGATCACCGGCGCCGTGCGTATTGGCGTGATCGGCACTACCGCACGCTGGCTGATTCCCCCGTTGCTGATCGCCATGAAGACCAAACACCCGATGGTCGAGATGAAGGTCATCGAGGCCACCACCACCTCGTTGATCCCGATGATCCTCTCCGACCAGATCGACACGGCAATCGTCAATCTTCCTGTCGACGACCCCGATATCGACACCAAGAACCTTTTCACCGAGGACCACATCGTCGTCGCCCCACTCGGCCACCCACTCGCGGCCTTCGATCGCGTGTCGTTGAAAGAACTCGCTCGCCACGAGGTGCTGCTGCCGCCGCCCGGCACCGCGTTCCGCGACGCGATCGATGCCGATGCCGCCCGCCGTGGGGTCGAGCTGAAGGTGCTGGCCGAGGTCGACGGCCTTCGGCTTCTGACCTCGCTGGCCTTCCAGGGTTTCGGACCGGCGATCGTGCCGTCCGGCGCCACCCCCCAGTGGCTCCACGGTGACTGGAAGCGGGTCGGAGTCGATGGGCTCTCGCAACGTCGGGTCGGGTTGGCCTTTCCACGCCGGACGATGCCGTCGGCCCCCACCCGTGCGACGATCACCGTCGTGTGCGAGGTCATCGCCGATGCCAACGATTCGGCCGTGGAGATCAACCCCGACCAATCCATCCTGCCCGTGACCCAGGCATGACCGGGCGCTCTTCGAGAAGGTCCGAGACCCGTGGCTGACGTATCGTCCACCGATTCCCTGCCGATTCGAGCGCTGGCCTCCGGATTTGTTCGAACCCGTGTAACCGAGTTCGGCGGTCGAAGGGTGGTCGACATCGACGCCCGCGGCGAGACCCGCGCCGGGTCTCTGTCTCCTGAAGACGGTCACACCATCGCCTGCGGTGCTGCCCTCGCGCTCGAGCAGCACATTCCCCTCGTACTTCGCCTGGCATCGAGCGGGGCCGACATATCCGAGGGCGTGGCGGCGCTCGCCGGGTGGGCCGACGCCGCCCGTCATCTCACCAGATGCTCGGGGGTGGTACCGATCATCGTGATCGTGTCGGGAGCCACGGTGTCGGGACCGGCGTTGATGCTCGGGCTGGCCGACATGGTGATCATGACCACCGACGCCTACGCGTTCGTGTCCGGCCCGATGATGGTCACCCAGTTCACGGGCGTTCCAATCGACAACGCCGAGCTCGGCGGCGCGTCGATTCACCTCACCTCGTCGGGGGTGGCGGCCTTCCTCGCCGCCGACACGGACGAAGCCGACGAAATCGCCATCGACGTCCTGGCGTTCCTTCCCGACCACACCGACTCGGCCCCTCCCGCCATTGTGTGCTCCGACCCCGTCGATCGGCCGACCCCGGAGGCCTACGAAATCCTCCCCGAGTCGGCCAATGGCTCCTACGACGTGCGGGAGGTGATCGAGGTGATCATCGACGACGGCTGCTTCCTCGAACCCCACGCCGACTGGGCCGCCAATCTGGTCACCGGATTCGGCCGCATCGGCGGTCGGGCGGTGGGCATCGTGGCCAACCAACCCCAGACCGTGGCCGGCACTCTCGACATCGATGCGTCGCGTAAGGGCGCGGCCTTCGTGTCGCTGTGTGATTCGTTCAATCTCCCGCTCGTCACATTGGTTGACACCTCGGGCTTTTATCCGGGCAAGGACCTCGAATGGCGCGGCATGATTCGATATGGGGCTCAGATGGCGTTCGCCTATGCCCGCGCCACCGTTCCCAGGGTCAACCTCACCACGCGCAAGTCCTACGGTGGTGCCTACATCGTCATGGACTCCAAGGAAATGGGCAACGACGTCGCCCTCGCTTGGCCGTCGGCCGAGATCGCGGTGATGGGGGCCGGCGGGGCGGTCGAGATCCTTCACCGTCGCGAAACACCCGAGCGCCGCCGGGAACTCCAGAGCGCCTACGAACAACGACTTCTCAACCCGTACATCGCCGCCGAACGGGGCACGATCGACGCGGTGATCGACCCGGCCGACACTCGCCGTGAGATCCACTGCGCCCTCGAGATGCTCTCGTCGAAGCGGGAGATGATCCCGTGGCGACGCCACGACAATTCACCGCTGTGACCCCGGTGCGCCCCTGATCTCCAGCTTGAACCGGTGCCCAATGGTGCTCGACTCGCCCGCATGTGGGACATGGGTGCGAATCCGTCTACGATCCGAGCACCGCCCCGAAGGTGGGGGGTCCGCGAAAACTGGGAGCAGCGCAGGTGGCCGAGAGCATCACTATCACCGACAATCGTACCGGCGAATCGGCCGAGATTCCGATCGTCAACGGGGGTGTCGAGTCATCGGAATGGCGCAAGTTGCTGCCGGGAATCTGGTTCTCCGACCCGGGAATCGCCACCACCGCCGCCACATCGAGTGCCATCACCTATCTCGACGGCGAAAACGGCGTCCTCCGATACCGCGGCTACCCGATCGAACAGCTCGCCGAGCAGAGCACGTTCCTCGAGGTCGCCTACCTGCTGGTCCACGGCGAACTACCCAACACCGCGCAGCTCGACGGATGGACCGACGACATCACCCACCACACATACATTCACGAGAACTTCCGCAAGCGGGTGTTCGACGCCTTCCACTACGACGCCCACCCTATGGGCCTGCTCACATCCGGGGTGGCCGGACTCTCGACCTTCTACCCCGAGGCCAAGGACATCGAGGATCCCGACAACCGCAGGGCCCAGATCGTCCGCCTCATCGCCAAGATGCCGACGCTCGCCGCCGCGGCGTTCCGTTTCTCGAAGGGGCTCCCGTTCGTCTATCCCGACAACGAACTCGACTATCCGAGCAACTTCCTCCACATGATGTTCCAGGTGGGGGACACCTACGAGATCGATCCGGCTCTGCACCGGGCCATGCAGATCCTGTTCATTCTCCACGCCGACCACGAGCAGAACTGCTCGACCACCGCGGCCCGCGTCGTCGGCTCGGCCCACGCCGACCCCTACTCCTCGATCGCCGCGGCGTGCGCCGCCCTCTACGGCCCCCGCCACGGTGGAGCCAACGAGGCCGTGTTGAAGATGTTGGCCGACATCGGCAGCTACGACCGAGTCGACGACTTCATCGCGAGCGTCAAGGCCGGTGAAGGTCGTCTGATGGGCTTCGGGCACCGCGTATACAAGAACTACGACCCCCGGGCCCGCATCATCAAGGGCGCCGCCCACGACGTGTTCGCGGTCACCGGAAAGAATCCGCTCCTCGACATTGCCCTGAAGCTCGAGGAGGCCGCCCTCAGCGACGAGTACTTCATCAGCCGGAAGCTCTATCCCAACGTCGACTTCTACTCGGGCCTGATCTACCAGTCGCTGGGATTCCCGACTGAGATATTCACGGTGCTCTTCGCCATCGGGCGTACGCCGGGCTGGCTCTCGCACTGGGACGAGATGCTCGAACAGAGCAGTCGTATCGCCCGGCCCCGTCAGCTCTACATCGGTGCCGACGAGCGGACCTACGTGCCGATCACCGACCGCTGATCGCGGAGGGTGCCACACCTCGGCCCTACGCCCCGAGCAGTCTCTCGATGTCGGCGGCCGGCGCGGGTCGAGCCAGATAGAAACCTTGGGCCCGATCACAGCCGAGATTCAACAGATCGGTGATCTGCCGCGGATTCTCGATCCCTTCGGCCACCACGTCCAAGCCGAGCACGCGTGCCAGATTCACGATCGTCTCGACGATCCCGGTGTCCTCGTCGTCGATGCCGACACCGTCGACGAACGACTTGTCGATCTTCAGGATGTCGACCGGGAAGCGCTTGAGGTAGGCGAGCGACGAATAGCCGGTTCCGAAATCGTCGATCGCCAGCTTGACCCCCAATTGGCTGATGGCCGTGAGCAGACCCATCGCCTCGGGGATATCGCCCATGATCGACGTCTCGGTCACCTCGAGGCACAGGCGGTCGGGCCTGAGCCCCGACGATCGCAGGGCATCGCGAATCTCGTCGGCCACCTCCGGGCGCAGTTGCCGGACCGAGAGGTTGACACGCATGGTGAGGTGATGGCCGAGGCGGTGCCACTCGACGGCCTGCCTGGTCGCCTCCTGCAGGACCCAGCGGCCCAGTTCGACGATCATCCCGGATTCCTCCGCGACCTCGATGAACGCGCCGGCGCTGAGCAACCCCCGTTCTGGATGGTGCCATCTGACCAGCGCCTCGGTGCCGATGATGTGGCCGGAACTCAACCGGACCTCGGGCTGATAGTGGACTTCGAACTCGCCGTTTCCGAGGGCAACGCGGAGTTCAGCTTCGAGTCTCAACTTCGAGGTGACCTCGTGACGCAGGGCATCGTCGAACATGACCCAGCGATCACGACCGATCCGCTTGGCCTTGTCCATCGCGGCGTCGGCATGCCGGAGCAATTCCTCGACGTCGTCACACCGGTCGGCCATCGCTACGCCGGCACTGATCGTGAGGATGACCTCCCGCCCGTTCACCCGTATCGGTTCGTGTACGGCGGCCAATATGCGACTGGCGGCCGCGGCCGCGTCGGATTCACCGAGTGGTCCGTGCAGGTGGACCGCGAACTCGTCGCCGCCCAGGCGGCAGATCTGATCGGCCGGCCCGATCTCCGCTCGGAGCCTCTCGGCACAGGCCACGAGTGCCCCGTCGCCGGTGTGGTGACCGAACGTGTCATTGATGGCACGGAAGTTGTCGATGTCGACGACCATCACCACACAGCCGTCCTCGCAATGAGCCCGATCGACCGACGCGATGAAGTGGTCACGGTTGGGCAGGTCTGTGAGCTGGTCGTAGCTGGCACGATGTTCGAGCAACAGGTGGTTCCGTCTGGCATCGGTTATGTCCTCGATGTGAAACAGATGCAGCACGTCGGGCCGGCCGGGCAGCCTGATGTCGCTGGATCGGGCCCGGCCCCATACGACACGGCCATCCGGTCGCCGATACGGAAGGACCGTCGGTCCCTTCCAGTCTTCCGGCCTTTCATCGGCGGTATCGCCCTCGACCAACACCTCGGTGACCGATCGTCCGATGAGTTCGTCCCGCGAGCGGCCGGTGAATCTCAGGTAGGCGTCGTTGCAGCTGATCAGGATTCTGTCCCGGTCACGGATGGTGACCGCCGATGGGGCCGACTCGAAGGCGACGCTGACGGTGTCTTGGGCGGCCAACCGGTTCAGTGTGCCCGACAGCAGGGTGGCGGCCCTCGAGAACATCCGTCGACGTGGCTCGTCAATCGGCCCATCGTCATCGCTGAGCACGAGCAGGTGGATGCGTTCGGCCCCGGCGTAGGGCGCCGAGGCAATGGTGAGCCGCCGGGGAACCGGATCGAGGTCGTGCCCGGCCGTCGACCTCAACCAGTTGGGCACGAAATCGATCGAATGGTCGAGTACCTCACCGGGAGGCGGGGTCTTCGCGGCAACCTTGGCCGGGAGCACATCGGAGAAGGGTCCATCTTCGGAGAACCCGCAGGTCCTGCACCGGGACCTCACCACCAGGTCCTTGGGTTGGCCCTCCGACACGGAATCGGTCGGAAACATCCTCCAGAGTGAGATCTGGGTGGCACCGACCTGCTCCGCCAGTCGGTCGAGCGCCTCGGTGAACACCCCCGGCGTCGACCTGCCGGTGAGCACCGTGGCCATCTCCTGCAGGACCGAGTCCTGGTCCTGTTGCACCAGTACCGCCCGTTCCAAGCCGACGCGATGACGGTGTTGAGCAACCAGCGCGGCCACCGATCGAATCAGTCCGAGTTCCTGGTCGTCCCACTCGTCGGGGTGCCACGACTTGGCAATCAGGACTCCGCCGGATGCGCCGTCGGGTCCGATGCGGCATTCAACCCTCCCGGAGGTCACGAGCATCTCGTCGCCCACCGGTATCCCCGGCCGGATCGAGTCGGAAATGTTCGTGCCGGATTCGGCCGACCACGACCAGGCCAGGTCGGCGGTCTCGACGACGGTGGTGGACAGGTAAACACCGAGGCTGTCGGCTCCGAGGGCCGACCCGAGTAGCGCCAGCGCATTCTCCATGACCGACGTTTCGCTGTCGGGTGAGGCGTCGACCAGACCGGACGTGATACTCGCCAACGCCAGATTCACCTCGGCCCGTCTGACGAGAGCGGCCTCAGCCTCGACCCGCCGACGAAGACTTCCGACCAGGGCCGCGAATCCCGCCACCGACGCCAGCAGAAACTCGACCCACCATGCATCGGACTCCACGAACTCCGGGAAGGCGAAGGTGACCGCCCCGACCACCTCGTCATCGTCATCGTTCACCCCGAGGAACGGTGCGGCAACGATCGTGTCGTGCCGACGAGGTTCGTCCTCGGAAAAGTGCTGGGCGAACGAGACCACACTCGCGCCCCGCGAGTTCCGGACTGCCTGCGAGACCGGATGGTCCAGCGAGATCACCTCGGTCGGATAGCCGGCCATCGGCCCGTGCTCCGGGTCGACCCACACGTAGGTGCGGTGCACCTTGCCGTCGGGCCCGTCGTCCCAGATGGTGGCGATCGAGCATTCGAGCACCCGGGCGAGGCGTTCGAGGCCGTCGTCGATCGCTGCCGCGAAGGTCGACCGGTCGGCCTTCAGGAAGTCGCCTCCGATCTCGGCGAGGATCTGTTCGACCGTGAGTGGGCAGCACCGGGTGGAGTCGACATCGGCGCCCGCCGGTAGGCGGCGCGAGCAGTGGCCGTCCCCCATCGCGACGCAACCCGGTGAGTCCACAGGATCCATATCATCTCGGATCGTCAATTGGTGGGGCAAATTGAGAATTCGGGCATTGAGATCCTCCAATCGTGGTATCCGGCATCGAACGTGCGGCCACCGGCCGAGACCCGCAACATCCGGCCCCCCGGTGCTCGATCTCGGACTCAGACCGGTGCCACCTCGATCACCAACTTCCCGGCGTTGGCGTTGGACTCCATGCGCCGGTGGGCGTCGGCGATGTCGGCGAGCGGGTAGCGGCTGTCGATCACGGGGGCCAGCACGCCCGAGTCCACCAACGCCAGCATTTCGGCCGAGAAACGCCGGGTCACCATGATCTTCTCTTCGAGTGGGCGGGCCCGAAGTGTGGTGCCGATGATCGCGGCCCGCCTCATGAGCAGCGAACCGACGTCGAACTCGACGCTACCGCCCGCCATCAGCCCGACCTGAATGACCCGTCCACCGGTTCGCAGGCTCGCCACGTTGCGAGCCACATATTCGCCGCCGATCACGTCGAGCACCACATCGACCCCAGCCCCGCCGGTCGCCTTCTTCACGGCGTCCACGAAATCCTCGGTCGTGTAGTCGACCACCACGTCGGCACCGAGCGACTCGCAGACATGGTGCTTGCCGGCTGACGCCGTGACGATGATCCGGGCCCCGATGGACTTGGCGATCTGGATGGCCGACGTGCCCACACCCGACGCACCGGCATGCACGAGCGCCCATCGGCCCGAGGTGAGGCCCCCCTGGACCACCAGGGCGTCCCATGCGGTGATGAAGGTCTCCGGAAAAGCGCCGGCCACATCGAGAGGCAGGTGATCGGGCACTCGCATCGTCAAACGCTCGTGGATCGCGATCTTCTCGGCGTACGCGCCACCGTTGGTGATCGCCATGACCACGTCGCCCACCCCACGCTCGACGACCCGATCCCCCACTGCGAGCACCCGGCCGGCGAATTCGAGACCCGGGATCTCGAACTCGGTCGGAGGCCCGGGATACAGGCCCATGCGCTGAAGCAGATCGGCACGATTGACGGCCGTGGAGACGATCTCGACCAGCACCTCCTCGGGGCCGATCGTCGGGTCGGGCACCTCCCTCAATCGCAGGACGTCCGGTCCTCCGTGTTCTTCGAGCACCACTGCGAGCACGGCCTTTCCCCTTCCGGCGAGATCGATCAACCGTCGATGAAACGTACCTCGTCGGGGTAGGGGAAGAAGTCGGGTAGCTCGCCGGCCTCGTGTTGGTCCTTCATGCCGTTCCAGAAGGCGGCCGTGCAGATGTCGCTGTGCCGCGTGTCGATCACCTCGGCGATGATGCTCGGCGAGCGTAGGAAGGTGCGGAACTCCTCGGGAAACACGTCGTTGGGTGCCACCGGAAACCACGGCTGATCGTAGAGATCATCGTCGTAGTTGTTACTCACCGGCACCTCCCGGAAGTTGACCTCGGACAACAGCGTGAGTTCGTCGTAGTCGTAGAACACGACGCTGCCGTGACGGGTGACGCCGAAGTTCTTGGGAAACAGGTCGCCCGGAAAAATGTTGGCGGCGGCAAGGTCCTTCACCGCGTTGCCGTAGTCGATCGCCGCGGCCCGGGCCCGGTCGCGTGACATCTCGCGCAGGTAGAGATCGAGCGGGTAGAGCCGACGCTCGGTGTACACGTGGTGCAGGATCACCTCGTCGGCGGTGATCGTGACCAGCCGGGCACACTCGGTGCGAAGTTCGTCGAGCAGATCGGCGTCGAAGCGATCGCGTTGGAAGCTGAGATTCTCGAACTCCTGGGCGTCGACCAGACGACCGACACGGTCGTGGTCGAACACCAGCTTGTAACGCCGCTTCACCTCATCGGCCGTGGTGTGCTTGCTGGGGGGAAAGCGATCCTTGATGATCTTGAACACCACATCGAACGACGGCAACGTGAACACCGCCATCACCATCCCTCTCACCCCCCGAGCCCTTTCGAATCTCGTGTTGGAGTGGTCCATGTGGCGGTAGAGCGCACGGAACAGGTTGGTCTTACCGTGCTGGCTGTAGCCGATCGACGTATAGAGCTCGGCCACCGGTTTCACCGGTAGGAGCGACTTCACGAATCCAACCACCGCGGCCGGCCGACGACACAGGACATGGAAGTAGGAGCGGGTGTAGCCGAAGAGGCGACTGGCATCCCACTCGGTGAGGATCACGGCATCGACCGATGCCCCGGATTCGGTGCTCACCAACGGGATGATCAGGGGCGACACCCGGTTGAGCCAACGAACCCGGCCCACCAGATAGGCACCCTTGTTGCGATAGAAGACGGGCCGCAGCATCTCGATCGAATCGATGCCGTCCCAGATCGGGCCGAGATACTCGTCGATTCGTCGCGCCACACGCGCCGAGTCGCGTTCGAGGTCGTCGAGATGTTCGGCCAGAGGGCTGTGTTGCATCACCTCGCGCATGGCGTCGGCCGTGTCGGTCTCGATCGGGAAGATGCGGTATTCGCCGGTGATACCGTCGTCGACCGGCAGAGCCGTGGGGCCGAGCCAGAGGAACTCGAGTTCGGGGTCGAGCCCGATGATGCCGAAGAGTCGGCGCGTAACCGAGTTGTAGAACGTCTCGGCCAACTCGAGGTCGACTCGTGAGGCAATCAGCTCCACGTAGCGGCGGCGGGTCTCGATCCACGAGCTCCGGGCCTGGCGTTTGTCCTCCGGTTGAGTCAGCCGGCAGGCATCGACCGCCGCGCCGACCAGGTCCTTGTGGAGGTCGAGTCGCTCCGTCGCATCGTCCTGATGGGCGACCCAGTCGCTCTCCAGGAAACGGCCTGCGGCCCGATGGCTCACCTCGAGGAACCGGTCGTGGAACTCGACGAAGGAATCATGGAGAATCCTCGCCTGCCGCTCGGCGAGCGGATCCATCGTTGCCGGTCGGATCTCGTCGGTCGCCAATATCTGTCCGGTCAGTCGCTGGGGCCGAACCGGAGCCCACCGTTGGCCACAGATCCGGTCGACCAGTCGACGAAGAAGCTGTAGCAGTCGCCCCTGATCAGAGTGACCCTCCATTCGATGTCCCGGTCGCCGTAGCGGCCCAGGCGCTTCCACGCGGAAGGCAGCATCGTCGTGCGACATTTCGAGCATCGAACGCACTTCGTTGTCGGGCACCACCGGGGTGATGCGCTCCCATCCGTTGTCGGGCCGGTACCCACATCGCTTGTCGAGTTCGTCGTAGAGTGCAGTGTGTGAGAAGTCGGCGTCGAGCAGCGGCCGGCCGACGTCGGGTGGCAACCAGGCCCGGTCGATCGCCAGCGGGCAGTCTCCGGCCATCCGCAGCCGGTCGAGCCTGAACACCTCGGAGCCTTCCGGTAGCCCCAGACGACGGGCCGGACCGGCGTCGGGAGCGATGCCGATCCCCAGTACCTTGCTGGTCTGCTCCACGCCGGTCGACTCGATCTCGGCGAACAGGCTGTAGAGCGCCCCGAGCCTCTGCTCGAAGCGACCATGCGCCACCACGGTGCCGCGTCCGCGCACCCTCGACACCAGCCCCTCACGGCCGAGCGCGGATACCGCTTCGCGCACGGTGTGACGGCTCACCTCGTAGTGCCGGGTGAGTTCGAGATCGGTGGGGAATCGTTCATCGAAGTCCCCCGCGGCCAAGCGCCGACGGAGCTCCGATTCGAGTTGCGACCACAATGGACGTGAGCTCGATCGGTCGAGTGGGGTTCTCACGGAGTCTCCCGGCCCCTCAACTCGACTCTGAGGTCCGCTCGTGATGACGAATCACCTCGGCGATCACGAACCGAAGGAACTTCTCGCTGAACGCCGGATCGAGGTTGGCCTCGGCCGCGAGTTTTGCGAGTCTGGCGATCTGACGATTCTCACGTTCCGGGTCGGCCGGAGGCAGCCCCACCTTGGCCTTGTAGGCCCCGACCTCCTGGGTGATCTTGAAGCGCTCCGCCAGCATCAGGATCAGCGCGGCGTCGATGTTGTCGATACTCGAACGGAACTTCTCGAGTTGTTCATCGGCCACGGGTGATCCTCGACTGTAGGGGGCGCGATCCTCGACGGTGTGGGACGTCCGGGCCGCGCCACTCGCGGACCCGGCTTCCGGAGTGGGCCGTGGGGGAGTTGAACCCTCGACCTCCTGCGTGTCGAGCAGGCGCTCTAACCAACTGAGCTAACGGCCCGGAAACCGGCACTGTAGCAGCGACACATCCGGGTGCCTCCGGACATCGGCGCCGCAGACGCCAGAAGGCCGGGCCGGGCCGCCGGGTTGTCCGGCGGCCCCTTACCGACGAGCGCCGGGCGGGATTTGAACCCGCGATTGTACGGCTTTGCAGGCCGCTCCCTTGGTCCGCTCGGGCACCGGCGCCGGCGGCACGCATGGTATCGCCACGACGCTGGGCTGCCGCGGCCGATGACGGCGACATGGCAACATGATTGGATGGACGATCCCCACTGGTCACCGGCTGCCGACACCGCAGAGCAGCGTGCCCCTCTCGACATGCTCGGTGCGCTCGCCAGGTGCGAAGGGGAGATCACCGCGACCAGCCGACTCATCGAGATCATCACCATGGAGGGCCTACTCGGCATCTGGTGGCACGGCATGACGGACGCCACCGACGTGGTGCTCATGTGCGGTGGCGCGGCCGGAGGGGTGCTCGGACCCGGAAGGTCGCTCTATCTCGAGCTCGGCCAGGAGTTGGCCGAGCAGGGGCGCGCCGCGATGGCCATCGACTACCGGCAACCGGGCGACACCCGCCGATGCGTTCTCGACGTCTGCGCCGCCGCCGATCTCGCCCTGCGCAACGGTGCCGAACGCTACGTCATCCTGGGCCACTCGTTCGGCGGCGCGGTGGCGATCCAGGCCGCCGGGATCTTCCCGACGAGTACCGCCGGGGTCATCACCTACGCGACACAGTCGGCAGGATGCGAGGAGGCATCCGCCATGGGCGACGTACCCCTGCTCCTGGTGCACGGCGGGTCCGACTCGATCCTCGGCCCCGAGAATTCGGAGCTGGTGCGCACCCTCGCCGGACACGGCGAAGTCGTGATCATCGCGGGTGCCGATCATCTGTTGGCCGAACAGCCCGATCGCCTGGCCGAGCTCAGCAGAAACTGGATCGCCGCCCGTTTCGAGGAGCATCGCGAACCCGATCCGACACGGGTGAGCGAAACCCGGGCTTGAGACCCGGATTCGCCCGGGCGGGCCACCGGGTTCGGCCGGGCGGGCCACCGGGTTCGGCCGGCTCAACCCTCGACCTTCACCGTGCTGACGGTTCTGTGGGTGGGCCTTGGGGGGACTGTGACCATCGCCGTTTCCCGGCTCGAAGCAGCAGCGCTGATCCGGTGTAGAGGCTGCGCGACACGAAGGGTTCGGTCTGCTGAGCGAGCCTGTCGCAGCAGTCGGCCTTGAGAAGCCGAGCGGCAACGATGACATCGCTGTCGCCGGGGGCGAGGGCCACGAGGTCGATCACGTGCAGGGCCAATTGATAGTCGCCGGCGTCGAAGTGGGCGCGGGCCTTGGCCAACACGACGTTCGGATCGACGGCGTCCAACACTGCCGACGCCGCGGGATCGGGGTGGGCCGGGTGGAGGTCGGTTGGGTTTCGTGAGGTCCACCATCCGGACTGTTCCCGGAACAGGTCACGCACGACATAGTCAGGCGAGCCGTAGCTCGCCGCCAGGTGTGGATGATCGAAAACCGGGCCGGGGGTCGGGGAGATCATGGATGATCTCGACATCGGTCATACCGAGATCGAGACGCGGCATGACCTCCGCCACCAGCCAACGCAGCGCG
>QIIW01000081.1 GCA_003231645.1 Acidimicrobiia bacterium
CATCGCCCTCACCACACTATGGGCCACCCACACCACCCAACACCGACTCAACCAACCCCAACCCCAGCCCACCAAAACCGACCAACAGGCCACCACCTAAACGACACCGACCCGGGTCCCGCCGCCGACCCGTAACCCACACCGCGAGGGCTGTTGTGGGTGTCAGCGGCGGGACCGGCGCACGATCGAGAAGGCCGACCAGAGGCCAGGGCCGATCGGCAGCCAGAAGGCGAACACGCGGTGGGTCACCACGGCGAGTAGGGCTACCCCAACGGGTACGCCGACCATCGTGAGAGTGAAGATCGTGGCCGCATCGACCCCGCCGGTGGCCACGAAGGGGATGGGTACGATCTGGGCGAGATAACCGGTGGTGTAGGCGACGGTGAGCCCGGCCACGCTCGGGGTGAAGCCGTAGGCGAGGAGCGCACCACCGAGACTGAGCAGGTCGCCAACCCAGTAGAGCAGGGCCCAGGCCAGCACGACCCGACCGCTCTGCACCCGTAGGGCCCGACGCACCCAGGCCGCGGCCGATACCCCGATCGACAGCGACCGGCTCATTCGACCGCCGTCGGAATCGCTCCACCGGCCGACCCGCACGTCGGCGGTGAACCAGGCGGCAGCCACCAATAGCAGGGGCACGACCGCCATCCACGGGATCACCGCGCCGAGAGGAACGTCGGCCCCGAACAGGCCGAGGACGGCACCCGTCCATCCGATGCCGGCGAACACCAGGTACACGGCGGTGTTGAGGGCGATGAGCCGAACCAGGGCGGCGCGGGTCTCGAAGCCGAGGGTGCGAAGGGCCCAGTAGGTGAACGCCAGCCCGGCCGCACCCCCGGCGGCGACGAGCTGGGTCATGGCGAAGCTGGCCATGACGACACGAAGCGAGTGGCGCGATGGCACCTCCGGCCCGTCCTCGAATGCCACTGCCGTCCGGAAGGCGCCGGCGTACCCGGCGAACACAAATAGTTGCCCGACCACGGAGAGCAGGAGCCATTGCGGCTCGGCCTCGTCGAAGGTCCGGGTCAGCTTCGTGAACCCGGCCAGCCGGCCGATCGACACGATGACCACGGCACCGACGACGAACGCCGTGACGGCACCGAAAGCGATCTGCCTCGGCTCGATCCGGGGGGCATCGCCCGTGCCGGCGAAGTCACCGTGGGTGTCATCGGAGTCGCGGCGGCTCCTCATCGGCTCAGGGCGCGCGCCAAGCCGCCGAGGAGGGCCCCGGCGATCGCGTCGAGCACGAAGTGATTGGCGGTCGCGACCACCACTCCGGTCACCACGAACGGGTAGCTTCGCCACAGCGTGCGGGACAGCCCCGTGCGAGCGCCTCGGGCCAGCCCGAAGCCGGTGACGACCGCGAAGGCGACGTGTTGACTGGGCATCGCGGCGATCGGGTTGTAGAAGCGAACCAGAATCGGTTGCTCGAGATCGAGGCCCCGTCGGGCGAGAGTGTCGACGAACTCGGGCCGCGATCTCGGCGGCGCCGTGGGAAATGCCCAGAACACCGGGAGAGCACCGATGAGCGCCATCGCCGCCGCCTTCCGCTCCTGTCGGAACCGGGGGCTCCCTCGGCGATGAAGCACGATCAACCAGCCCACGCTCAATGCCACGTTGCCGGCGGCGTAACCGATGTTCAGAGCATCGGTCAGGCGCTCGTGTTTGATTGCGACCACCTGCACGGCGGGCTCGACATCGATGTGGAGCCGACGTTCGAGCCGCGCCACCCAGTCGGCGTTCCGGGAGGCACGAGCGCGGCCACGGTCGTTCCACACGGCGTGCCGCACGCCGATGTAGGCCGCGTAGCAGCCGAGTCCGATCGCAACCTCACGGGTGGCCGCCATCAGTGGTCGCCGACCCACGAGATCGGGTGTGACGCGGCCCAGTGCTCGGGATTGGATCGGATCGTTTCCGACCATCGATCGGCCATGTCCTGCAGTAGTCGGTGCTCTCCCTCGGCGCCGCTGTCGGGTTCGGGCGGCTCGAGGGGCGAATCGGCGGTCACCCTCCACTTGCGGGGGCCGAGTGGGAGCACGGTAAACGTGACGATCGGAGCCTGGGCCAGCCGTGACAGGGCTGCCACGCCACCCGCGATTTCGGCTTCGCCGTCGAGGAACCGCACTCGGTACGAATGCCCGGCATGACGGCCGTCATCGGCGAGCGCCAGGACGATCTCGCCGTCCTTCAACAGCCGGATGCACCGCATCGCCACACCCTTGGGGTAGAGGACCCGCAGCCCAGAGGCCACCCGCGAGTGTTCGATACCCCAAGCCAGCCAGTCGTCGCGGACGATCACGCTGGTGGGCGCACCGAACTTGGTGGCCGGCACCGCCGTGGCCACCTCCCATCCCCCCAGATGGGTGCCGATGAGGATCAGGCCGCGCCCCTCCCCCACCACCCGCCGGACGCGCTCGATGCCCTCGAATTCGGCACTCGCGAGGAACTCGTCGGGTCGGCCGAGCGACCAGAGGAGGTCGGCGGACCGGTGGGCCTCGTTCACCAACTCCTCCCGCACGAGCCGGCGAACGAACCGATGCCCGGGCTCGGAGCCCACTGCATGAGCGAGGTTGACCGCCAGCCGCCGTCTCTTTCGCGGCCGCAACGCCCACTCCATCGTCCCCCCGAAGGTCGCCAGGGTGTGGGCAAGTCGGCCCGATCCGCGCGAACCCAGCCATACGGCGAAATCGATGATGCGCGCCAAGACCTTCCCCGCGGTACGACCCCGGCCGAATGGTGCCTTCGTCGCCAACAGAATCAGCCCCCCCTTGAGCGAAATATATTCGGTTAATCGTATATGTCTCTGCCGCCTCGCCCCCAATCGGTGACCCACCGCCGCGTGATCGGTCGTCATGCAAGTCAATCGCGCGCGCGATTGCGGAAGCGACAGCCGGGCAGGACAACCATACGCGAGGTGTCGGCGCCGATACCGATACATCCGAAGAAGCGTATGTTCAGGCGATGGCCGGTCCGTTGGCGGATCTACCGTTCCGAGGCGCTGACCGAGGCCGGGGTTGCCACCGTCCGTGGCACTCTGGAAAAGGTCAGACAGACCCGGCGTGACCTCGACACCTTTCAAGCCGGGCTCGGCACACAGCCGGGGCTGCGTTGACGAGGCCGAACCGGGCGTCGCCTATTCGATCTGGTGGCAGGTCGCGATGTGGTCGGCGTTGTCCGACGCCATGGCCAGAGCCAACGGCAGAAACTCGACCAACCGATCATCAGGCACCGAGTAGTAGACGCTTCGACCCTCGCGGCGATCCGACACCAACCCGCAATTCCGCAGGCAGGTGAGGTGACTCGACACTCTTCCCTGACGGCCACCCACCGCTTCGACGAGTTCGCCCACCGCCATCTCGCCCCGTTCCAGCAAGAGGCCGAGCAGCCTCAGGCGCGTCGGATCACCGAGACCCCGGAACATCTTGGCCGCGACACGGGGATCGACCGCGACCGCCGAGGTGACACCATCACCACGCACCGTCGTATCCGGACCGGCCATGACCTCTCCTCTCGACGTCGACACGTTCAAAGGTACCGGACACATTTCCCGAGTGACAAACCATACGGATCTACGTATACTTCGGCCCGGAGGCCCGCAGCAGGAATTCAAGAATGGAGCAGACCGATGAGTGAGAACGGACAGTGGACGGTCGACGTGAAGGGGATGACTTGTGACGCGTGCGAAGAACACGTGACCCAGGCACTCGAATCGGTGGGAGCCGACGACATCGTGGTTTCCTGGCGCGCCGGCACTGCCGTCTTCAGCGCCGCCGAGGTCGACGAAGACGGAGTCGCGAATGCGGTCAGAGATGCAGGGTACGAGGCATCCGGCATCCGGTTGGTCCAGCCACTCGAGCGGGCTGCACGTCGTGATGACGTCGACTGGGATCTCGCGATCATCGGCTCGGGGTCAGCGGGATTCGCCGCGGCGATCAAAGCCACCGAGAGCGGCGCACGTGTCGTCATGGTCGAGAAGGCGACGCCCGGTGGGACCTGCGTCAATATCGGCTGTGTCCCATCGAAGGCGCTTCTGGTCGCGGCCGAGATGTACCACAAGGAACGCACTCACGAGTTCGCCGGCATCCCGAGGCTCGACGACTCGGCCCCCGACTTGGCAGCAGTGGTCGCACAGAAGGACGAACTGGTGCATGCACTGCGCCAAGCCAAGTACATCGACCTGGTGGACGACTACGGATTCGATTTTCGGACCGGTACCGCTCGGTTTGTCGATGCCTCCACCATCGAGATCGACGGCGAGCCTCTCACGGCAGCCAACTTTCTCATCGCCACAGGTGCGACGCCGAGCGCACCACCGATCGACGGCCTCGACACGATCGACTACCTCACCTCGACGACGGCGCTCGATCTCACCGAGATCCCCGGACGCCTGGCCGTCATCGGCGCCAACGCGATCGGTCTCGAGCTGGGGCAGGCCTTCTCGCGGCTCGGCTCGGAAGTGACGTTTCTCGACATCGCCGACCGCATAGCACCATTCGAGGAGCCCGAGATCTCGGCGATGATGGAGGAGATCCTTGTCACCTCCGGCTCACAAGTGGTGACCGGGGCGCGAATCTCTCGGGTGCAACGGACCGTGTCGGGGGTATCGCTCCAAGGGGAGCTGGGTGACATCGGCTCGACACTGGAGGTGGATCGCGTTCTCGTGGCAACGGGCCGGGGGCCCAACACACGAGACCTCGATCTCGACGCCGCAGGCGTGAAGGTCGACGAGCATGGCTTCGTGATCGTCGACGAGACGCTGCGCACGACCAATCCGTCCGTCTGGGCGGCGGGCGACGTGACGAGCTCGCCGCAATTCGTGTACGTGTCCGCCTCCGAGGGGGCGATGGTGGCCGACAACGCCATCTCGGGTGCCGGTCGACGAACCGACTACCGGACGTTGCCCCGTGTCACGTTCACGACGCCCCAGATCGCCGCGGTCGGGCTGACCGAGGCCCAGGCCGAAGGCGAAGGGCACAACGTCGTCACTTCTGTGCTCCCGCTGGCCTACGTCCCTCGAGCGATCGTCAATCGTGACACCCACGGCCTGATCAAGTTGGTGGCTGACGCCGACACCGACCTTCTGCTCGGCGTGCACGTACTCGCGGATGGCGGCGGTGAGATCATCCAGGCCGGCGTCTACGCGTTGGTGGCCAAGCTCACGACAGGCGAGATCGCCGGCACGTTCCACGCCTACCTGACGATGGCCGAGGGACTCAAGTTGGCCGCTCAGACCTTCAACCGGGACGTCACCAAGCTTTCCTGCTGCGCCGCCTGACGCGACGGCCCGATCCGAGAGAACATGGCCACAGGGCCTTGACAAGTCATCGATAATGGTGGATGCTTCCCCTTGACACATCGAACATACTAGATGGTTCGATGATAATGGGACAAGCGAAGGAGATGTGACATGGCCGAGAACACAGTTACCAAGTCTGCTGTCGAAAAGCTCTTCGAGGGCTTGGGCAAACAAGATCGACTCGATCTACTCGAACGTCTGATTCGGGGCGAATCGGAATCCGAGAACGATGCCCGCACAACCGAAGAGCGCACCGAGCGAACGGAGTGGTGGACCTCGGGTGAAGGTTGCGGATGCCGTCACGGATCGCAACGATCTGGACCCCGCGGCCGGCGAAGCTGTGCGTGTGGATAGATGATGACGGCTGGTGATACCGATGAGCGACCTGTCCGGCACGCTGCTCAAGGACCTGATCGACGAAGCATTCAAGAACCTGACCGCGGAGGAAAGGCTCGCATTCGTGGAACGGCTGTTCGGCGAACTTCCGATCGACAACCAGGAACGAGTCCTACGGACCCTGATCCGCGACCTGTCCACTCCGGAGTCGGAACGATCCGGACGGGGTGCCGCCACGCAAGATCAGTCCTGGCCCCCGTTCATGAGAGCGGCACGTCAGGATCTCGCCCCCCGCAACATCGGGCCCTGGAGAACCTGCTGTCGCATGATGGCCGAGGTGGATCGTGCGTCACAGCTCGACTCGATGGATGCGGCCCGTCCGGCCCGCATCTTCGGTGCGCTGGCCGATGAGACCCGCATCCGAATCATCAAACTGCTCTCCCATGGCGAGCAGCGCGTCGATGACCTGACCCGTTCCCTCGACATCCCTCAATCCACGGTCTCGCACCACCTGCGTGTCCTGAAGGAGGCCGGACTCGTACACGCCGAGAAACGGGGCCGCAGCATCCACTACTCCATCGCAAGCCTCGACGAATGACCCAGGGCGGCCGGAGAACCGGACGTGTCACCGATCCGAGCGCCCGGTATCCGGCGTGAGGGCTCGCAACTTGTCGTGATCGGTAACAATGACCGGATGGATCAATCTCTGCTGCACCCCGTTCAGCGAACCGGCCGTTCCATCAGCTCCGTTCACCGTCCGACCACCATCACCGAAGCCCTCACTGTTCTGACCGACCATCCCGACGCACTGCCGGTGGCCGGAGGCACCGATCTGCTGCTCGATCTCCATCGTGGCGGCCCCGGGGAACCGGTGGTGCTTGTCGATCTCACCACCATCGCCGGGCTCGACGAGATCGACCCGACCGACACTCACATCACCCTCGGCGCCACCGTCACCCACAACCAGGTGGTGCAGTCGACCGACGTCATCGACTCGGCTCTGCCCCTCGCCCAGGCCTGCCTCGAGGTGGCATCGCCGCAGCTCCGCAACCGGGCCACCGTGGCCGGCAACATCATCACGGCCAGCCCGGCCAACGACACGATCTCGGCCCTGCTCGCCCTCGATGCCACCATCACGCTCGCCCGACTCGACGACCACGGTTCGGTGGCCCACCGTCACGTGCCGATCAACGACTTCTTCACCGGGTTTCGCACCACCGTCATCGAGCCCGGTGAGCTACTCACCGCCATCACCGTTGCCCGCATGGCCGCCGATTCGCGGGGCATGTGGGTGAAGCTCGGGTTGCGCAGGGCCCAGGCGATATCGGTGATCCACATGGCGATCGTCGTCATGCTCGACCGCACCGGCATCGTCACCGACGCTCGGATTGCGGCGGGCAGTGTGGCCCCGCGGGTTGTGCTACTGCCGACGGTTGCCGATGCGCTCCTCGGACATCGCCTCGACGCCGACACCATCGCCGCGGCTTCCACGGCGGCAGCCGACGCCATCCGGCCGATCGACGACGTGCGCGCCACCGCCGACTACCGCAGGAAGACCATCCACACCATCACCGGGCGCGCGCTCGGCGCATTGCGCGACAATCGCCAGGCCGACATGTGGCCGCCCGACCCACCGTGCCTGGCGTCAGGGTCCCGGACAACCACCACAGCCGCACCCTCACATGAGGTCATCGACGACTCCACGCTGATCACGGTCATCGTCAACGGAGCACCCGTGACCACCGACGGCGCGGCTTCCCGCACCCTGCTCGACTGGCTGCGCGACATGGCCGCGGCCACCCGCCGGGCCGGTCCGCTCACCGGCACCAAGGAGGGCTGCGCCGAGGGCGAATGCGGCGCCTGCACGGTCCGCCTCGACGGCCGGGCCGTGATGAGTTGCCTGGTGCCGGCCGCGCAGGCCGACGGAAGCGATGTCTCCACCGTCGAGGGTCTCGCCCCCGACGATTCGACACTTCACCCGATACAGCAGGCGTTCATCGACGAGTTCGCCGTGCAATGCGGGTTCTGCACCCCCGGGTTCCTCGTGTCGGGGGCGGCCCTGCTCGACGAGGTCGGCCGACCCGACGACGACCAGATCCGACTCGGCCTGTCGGGCAACCTGTGCCGTTGCACCGGTTACTACCCGATCATCGAAGCGATCCGAACCGCTGCCCAACCGGGAGGTGAGTCGTGAACGCCACCAACCTCGCGGCCACCAGCGTCGGTTCCGCCCCCATCCGCCACGACGCCGCCGACAAGGTCATCGGGGCCGCCCGCTATCCCGCCGATGCCGTACCCGCCGACGCGCTCCACGCCGTCGTCGTGTTCTCCAACCGACCCCACGCCCGCATCCTCACCCTCGACACTTCGGCCGCCCGGGCGACACCGGGGGTGGTGGCCGTGTTCACCGCGGCCGACGTGCCGGTCAACGAATACGGTCTCACCATGTTCGACCAGCCGGTTTTCGTGGGCCCGGCCGACACCGGCCGTTCCTCGGTCGCCGCCGACATCTCCCGCTGGGAGGCCGACCAGATCGCCATGGTCGTCGCCGAGACAACCGAGGCCGCCCGCCTCGGGGCCGCAGCGATCCATTCCGTCTGGGAGGACCTCCCCCGGGTCGATGACACCGACCGGGCATTGGCCGTCGACGCGCCGCTGCTGCACCCCGAGAACGGCCTCGAGACCAACGCCTACCACCACCTCAACATCCGCAAAGGTGACATCGACCGGGGCTGGGCCGAGGCCGACGTGACCATAGAGAGCACATACGAAGTGCCGCACCAGGAGCACGCCTTCCTGCAACCCGAGGCCGGCACCTCCTACATCGACGACGACGGCCGGGTCACCGTCGAGTGCACCGGCCAGTGGATCCATGAGGACCGCGGGCAAATCGCCCACGCCCTCGGCCTCTCCGACGACGAGGTGCGAGTCATCTATCTCGCCATCGGCGGCGCGTTCGGAGGCAAGGAGGACATGTCGATCCAGATCGTGCTGGCCCTCGCCGCCAAGAAGTTGGCCGAGCACGGAGAACATCGTCCTGTGCACTGCCGGTGGTCACGAGAGGAATCGATCGTTGGCCACCACAAACGCCACCGCGGCCGCATCAACGCCCGACTCGGTGCCACCTCCGACGGCATCATCACCGCCTTGGAGGCCGAGGTCACCCTCGACTCCGGCGGCTACAACTACACGTCGAACAAGGTGCTGGGCAACGCGCATCTGTCGGTGGCCGGCCCCTACCGGGTGCCCAACGCCGTGATCCACAGCCAGGCCGTCTACACCACCACCGTCCCGGGAGGCGCATTCCGCGGTTTCGGTGGCCCGCAGGGGGCGTTCGCCATCGAATGCCAGCTCAACAAGCTCGCCGCCGAACTCGACATCGACCCGGCCGAGATCCGTCGCCGCAACGCGCTGCACGACGGCGACATCGGCATCACCCAGAGTGTGCTGCCCCAAGGGGTGACCGCAACCGAGGTGATCGACGCGTGTGTGGCACGGAGCGGATGGGAGGCACCGTTACGGCCGGCCGCCCCGTTCAACCCGATCGCCTCGCTACCGGCCGAGACCGGCGCCATCCGGCGCGGACGCGGGTTCGCCGCCGGTTACAAGAACGTCGGCTTCTCGTTCGGATTCCCCGAACGCAGCGAGGCCGAAATCCACCTTCACGGCGATGGCGACACCCCCGACCGGGCCGACCTGTTCCACGGCGGATCCGACGTCGGCCAGGGTGCCCACCTGGCGTTTCGCCAAATCGCCGCCGACGCGGTCGGCCTGGCGCTCGAGGCCGTCACCGGCCATTTCTCCGACACAGCCACCAGCGGCGACTCGGGTTCGGCCTCCGCGTCACGGCTGACATTCATGGCCGGCAACTCGATCCTCGGGGCGGCCGAGGAAGCCGACAAGGCCTGGCGCGACGGTCAACGACCGGCGGTCGGCAGGTTCCGCTACGTGCCGCCGCCCACCGAGCCGCTCAACCCCGAGACCGGCGCCGGTACTCCCAACTTCTCCTACGGCTACATGGCCACCGAGGCCGAAGTCTCCGTCGACACCGGTACCGGCCACATACGCGTCGACCGCATCGTGTCGACCCACGACGTGGGCAAGGCCATCAACCCGGCTCTGGTGCGAGGCCAGATCGAGGGCGCCGTCGTGCAGGCCCACGGCTACACGCTGAGCGAGAACCTACAGTTGAGCGAAGGTCACGTCACCACACCGCGCCTGTCGTCGTATCTGATCCCCGGTATCGGCGACATACCGGAGGTGGTCGACAGCGTGATCCTCGAACTCGCCGATCCGCTCGGTCCCTACGGGGCACGCGGTATGGCCGAGATGCCCTACATCACCTATGCCCCGGCGGTGATCGCCGCGGTGCACGACGCCACCGGCGTGTGGTTCGACTCGTTTCCGCTCACGCCGGCCAAGGTTCTCGCAGCCTTGGGCTGATCGCTACCGCACCGGCTGGAACCGGCGCGCGATGCGTTTGTGGTCGCGCAGCATGTCATTGAGCTTCGGCGACACGACCCGGCCGTCCTCCACCACGAATCTTCCGGCCACCACGGTGTGGAGCGCACCGGTGGGGCCGCAACGAAGCCATCCTTCGATCGGGTCGTCGAGCACACCGGCGAAGATCGGACCGTCGAGACTCCACACCGCCACGTCGCCGACCGCCCCGACCGACAGTTCACCGATCTCGCCCTCGCGCCCAAGGCAGCCGGCGCCGCCGCGGGTGGCGATCTCGAGGCTGTCGCGGGCGGACATCGCGTCGGCTCCCGACCGCAGCTTTCCGGCCAGCATCGACAAGCGGGCCTCCTGCCACAACGACGCGCTGTCGGCCGACGACGATCCGTCGCAGCCGATTCCCACCGGACATCCGGCGCGACGCAGATCGACCACCGGCGCAATACCCGACGACAGAATCATGTTGGAACTCGGACAATGCGAGATGCCCACACCGGCGGCACCGAGGCGGCGAACCTCGTCCGGGTCGGGCCTCACCACATGAGCCCCCCACGAACGATCACTCATCCAGCCGACGTCCTCGTAGTAGTCGACCGGACGCATACCGAAACTGGCGATGGAAAACTCGTCGTCCTCGGCATTCTCGGCCAGATGGGTGTGGAGCCTCACATCGAGACGTTCGGCCAGCTCGGCCGATCGAATCAGCAGGTCGCGGGAAACCGAGAAAGGCGAACACGGCGCCAACGCCACCCTCACCATCGCCCCGTGCGAGCGGTCGTGGTGGCGGGCCACGTGCCGCTCCGATTCGGCCAGGATGTCGTCCTCGTCGCGTACCGCGTCGTCGGGAGGAAGGCCACCGTCCTTCACCGACAGGCTCATCGAACCGTAGGTCGGGTGGAACCTCATCCCGAGATCAACCGCGGCGGCAATCTCCGCCCCCAACAGATCGCCGGCCCGTGGTGGATGCAGATAGTGGTGATCGCTCGACGTGGTGCAGCCGCTCAACGCCAACTCGACCAGCCCGACCCAGGCCGCCACGTGGACCGCCTCCTCGTCGAGCGCCGCGGTCCACAGCGGATAGAGCGACTGCAACCAGCCGAAGAGTGGGGCCGAGGTCATCGGTCCGTAGGCCCGGGTGAGGTTCTGATAGAGATGATGATGGGTGTTGACCAGACCCGGAGTGACCAGGCAACCGGTCGCGTCGATCCGACGCGCCGCGGCCGGAACTGCGTCGGTCGGACCGCCCACGCCGACCACCAGGCCGTCACTGATCGCCACCCATCCGGACCGGATCTCGCGGCGGTCGTCGTCGACGGTGGCCAGCAGGTCGGCGTCGTGGATCACCAAGTCGACGGTTTGCCGGTCGATTACGTCACTCTCACTGCTCACGTCGTCCACCATATGTTGCGCGCCCCGCCCATCGCCTACAATGCGCGGTGACCTCGTTTACCCCGGATCTCCGCATCGACATCGAGCGGCTTCTCGATCGGCTGGCCGCGCTGGCCGAGATCAGTCCGATCGAGGGAACCGAGGGTTGTTCGCGCCTCGCCCTCACCGATGACGACAAGGCGGGGCGTGATCTCGTCGTGTCGTGGATGCGCGACCTCGACCTCGACATATCGGTCGACGGCATCGGCAATGTGGTGGCCACCCTTGCGGGTGAGATCGACGGAGCCGCCGTCATGTGCGGGTCCCACATCGACACCGTTCCCACCGGCGGTCGCTACGACGGCAACCTCGGAGTGCTTGCAGGAATCGAGGTGATCGAGACGCTTCGTACCGCGGGAGTGATCCCGCATCGTCCGATCGCTGTCGGGTTCTTCACCGACGAGGAGGGCGCACGTTTCCAGCCCGACATGCTCGGCAGCCTCGTCTACGTCGGCGGGATGGCGCTCGAGGAAGCTCACGACATCACCGGCATCCGGGGCAGGACCGTCGGTGAGGAACTCGTCCGTATCGGCTACCTCGGCGCCGCGCCACTCCCCGCCTCACCGCCGGCCGCCTACGTCGAACTCCACATCGAACAGGGTCCGGTGCTCGAAACCGAAGGCTTCACCATCGGTGCTCTCACCGGGGTGCAGGGCATCAGCTGGACCGAGGTCACCCTCACCGGGCAGTCCAATCATGCCGGCACCACCCCGATGTCGCTGCGCCACGACCCCGGCTTGGTGGCCTTTCGAACCGCGGCGTTCGTGCGTGAACTGGCTCTCGGACTCGGGCCTCCCCAGGTCGGCACCGTCGGGCGCATCGAACTCGACCCCAACCTGGTCAACGTCGTGGCCGCCACCGCCACCTTCACCATCGATGTGCGCAACACCGACAACAAGGTGTTGCTCGAGGCTGAGCGTCGTATCGCCCAGTTCATCGAGCAGGCCGCGGCCGAGGAGGGAGTCACGGTCTCCAGACGTGTGCTGGCCCGCTTCGATCCGGTTGATTTCGACCCGGCGGTGATCGACAGGGTCGAGGGCGCGGCTCAGTCCCTCGGCCTGTCGGTCAAGCGCATGCCGAGCGGTGCCGGTCACGACGCCCAGATGCTCGCCCGGGTGTGCCCCGCGGCCATGATATTCGTGCCCAGCCACGACGGCGTGTCGCACAACCCGGCCGAATACACCAGCCCGGCCGACATCGAGGCGGGTGCCAACGTGCTGCTACGGGTGCTCATGGAACTGGCCGCCCGATGACCACCGAATCCGAGACGCCATCCGCCGCCCGCGAAGACAGGATCTGAACAATGGCCACCTTCACATGCAACGGCGAAGTGGTCTCGGTCGGCGATCATCACCCCCACCTGCTGTCGGCACTGCGCGACGAACTCGGCCTCACCGCAGCCAAGGACGGTTGTGCCCCGAGCGGCCAGTGCGGCTGCTGCACCGTTTTGATCAACGGCAAGGCCCGGGTGGCCTGCCAGACCCCACTCGAAAAGGCCGAGGGTGCCGACATCGTGACGCTCGAAGGGGTGAGTGACGACGAACGCGACCGCATCGCCACCACCTTCGCCGCCCACGGCGCCCTCCAGTGCGGGTTCTGCACCCCCGGCATCGTGATGCGAACCATTTCGCTGCTCGGCCGCGACCAGCCCGTCACCCGTGACCAGGCGTCGCGACATCTCGGCGGCCACCTTTGCCGCTGCACCGGATACATCAAGATTCTCGACGCGGTCGAGGACCTGGCCAACGGGGTCACGCCGGTGGCAGCGGAAGCGACCGTCGCATCCGCCGGCATCGGGTCCAGGAGCATCAAGTACGAGGCCGGTGAGTTGTCTCTCGGCGAACGCGACTTCATCGACGACATGCAACCGGAGGGCTGTCTGCACGGTGCCGTGGTGCTCGCCGCCCATGCCCGAGCCGACGTGGCCGGGATCGACACCGGTGCCGCACTCGCCGCCCCCGGCGTGGTGGCCGTGATCACCGGGTCCGACGTGCCCGGTGAACTGCGCTCCGGCATCATCAACAAGGACTGGCCCGTGTTCATCCCCGAGGGCGGCCGCACCAGCTACCTCGGCGATGTGATCGCTCTCGTGGTGGCCGAGACCCGGTTGCAGGCCCGAGCCGCCGTGCCCCTCGTCGCGGTCGACTACCGCGTTCTCGAACCGATCACCAACCCGATCGCCGCCCTCGACGACCCCAAACCGGCGGTGTGGCAACTCGACGGCAACGTGCTGTCGACCTCCTCCTACTCCCGTGGTGATGTCGAGGCCGCCCTGTCCACCTCCGCCCACACCATCGACGAGGTGTTCCAGACCCAGCGCGTCGACCACACCTTCCTCGAACCCGAGTCGACGCTCGCCGTTCCCACACTCAGCGCCGACGGCGCCACCGACTCACTCCACGTCTACTCGGGCGGCCAGGGTGTGTGGGACGACCGCGACGACATCGCCCGCATCCTCGACATCGACGAACGCCGGGTCGTGGTCGAGTTGGTGTCAAACGGAGGAGCGTTCGGCGGCAAGGAGGACATGTCGAACCAGGGTCAGACCGCGCTGGCCGCCTGGCTGCTCGGACGCCCGGTGAAGACCACGTTCAGTCGCGACGAATCGTTCGTCCTCGACACCAAACGCCACCCGATCCGTATTCACCTCCAGGCCGGCTGCGACGGCGACGGACACCTCACCGCCCTGCGGGTCCGCATGATCGGCGATTCCGGGCCGTACGCGTCGGTCGGCATGAAGGTCCTCGAACGGGCCGCAGGCCATGCCAGTGGGCCCTACGTGATCGACAACATCGACGTCGAGGCCATCGCGGTGCGCACCAACAATTCGGTGTGCGGCGCGTTCCGCGGTTTCGGAGCCAACCAAGCCCAGTTCGCCATGGAAGGTGCGATCGACCGCCTCGCCACCGCGGTCGGCATCAGCGGATGGGAGATGCGTTCACGCAACGTGATCTCCCCCGGCGTGATCTGGGGGCCGGGACAGCGGATGGACGCCGGCAGCGCCGGCGCCCGACGATGCCTCGACGCCGTGAAGCCGGCCTGGGACGCGGCCGTCGCCGCCGGCAAACCGGTCGGCGTGGGACTCGGCCTCAAGAACTCCGGTCTCGGCAACGGCGCGGTCGAGGTGTCGATCTCCACCGTGCAGTTCATGCCCGACAACACCGTCGAGGTGCGCCACTGCTGGACCGAGATGGGCCAAGGTGTCCACACCGTCGCCCGCCAGGTGGCGGTCGAGGAACTCGGCATCGACCCTGATCGCATCCGGGTCCTGGTCGACACCTCTCGCGAACTCGGTGCCGGTCAGACCACCGGCAGCCGCGGCACGCTCATGTGTTCCGGCTCGGTGGCCGACGCCTGCCGCGTTGCCAAGGCCGGGGGCTGCAAAGTCGGTGTCGAATACGAAGGTCGCTACGTCGTCGACTGGACCACCAAGCTGGGCGACGGCAGCTCCGAACCGATCATCCATTCCACATTCGGCTACGCCGCGCAACTCGTCGAGCTCGACCCCGACACCGGCAAGGTCGACCGCGTGGTCGCCGCCCACGATGTCGGCCGGGCCATCAATCCGCTGCTGTGCGAGGGACAGATCGAGGGGGCGGTCCACATGGGGCTCGGCTACGCGCTCAGCGAGGGTTTCCCCTGCGACGAGGACGGCCGACCGGTCAACGAGACGCTGCGCAGCCTCGGCATCATCCGTCCCAAGGACATGCCCGACGTCGAGGTGATCCTCATCGAGGAGCCTCAGCCCAATTCGCCCTACGGCGTGAAGGGTGTCGGCGAGATCGGCCTGGTGCCCACCGCCGGTGCGGTCGCCGCGGCGCTGCAATCACACGACGGCGAGTGGCGCAATGTGTTGCCCATGGACAACGCCGCCAACCGCGAACGCGAGGCCTCGTGGACATGAGCGGGACATGGCCGGTGGAGCCGAGGCGATGACAGTCACCACCACGACCTCCGCGATGGTGTGCTCCCACCACCACCTCTACTCCGCGCTGGCCCGTGGCATGCCGGCGCCACCCCATACTCCAACCGGGTTTCTCGACATACTCGACATGGTGTGGTGGCGACTCGACCGTTGCCTCGATCTCGACATCATCGAATGGTCGGCCAAGCTCGGGGCGCTCGAAGCGCTCGAACACGGCTGTACCGCGATCATCGACCACCACGAATCGCCCAACGCGATCGAAGGGTCACTGTCGGTTGTCGCCGACGCCTGTGCCGAAGTCGGGGTGAGGGTGTCATGTGCCTACGGGGTCACCGACCGCCACGGGCCGGAGGGAGCCGCCGCCGGGCTGGCCGAGAACGAACGATTCCTGCGCGAGGGCGGCCGAGGATACGTCGGCATCCACGCCGCGTTCACGTGTTCCGACGACACGCTCGCCGCCGCCGCCCAGATGGCGGTCGATCGCGGCGTGGGTGTGCATGTCCACGTGGCCGAGGGCGAGGTCGACGACTGGCAGCGCCTGCTCCCGCTTTCGCGCCCCGACTGGCTGCTGATCCACGGCGTGTTCCTCCCCGACGACCACGGCCTGCAGGGCACTCTGGTCCACAACCCGCGGTCCAACATGAACAACGCGGTCGGCTACGCCCGACCGACCCGGTTCGCCAACACGGTCGCGCTGGGCACCGACGGCATCGGTGCCGACATGCTCGAGGAGTTTCGCCTGGCCTACGTGGCCGCACGATCGGTCGACGTCACCTCCACACCTGACCTCGCCTGGTCGTGGCTCGCCAACGGCTGGGATCTGATGCCCGAGGCCGGCGACGACGAGGTCACCTGGGCCGCGGCCGACAACGATCCGTGGTGGCTGGCGTTCTCCCCCGGTATCGCGGCTGTCAACGTCCGGCTGGGTGACGGCGATCTGGTGCTCGATCACGGTGTAGCCACTCGGGTCGACGCCGACGAGATCCGCGCCAAGGCAGCCGAGGCGGCCCGGCGCCTGTTCGTCCGCCTCGATGATCTCGATTAGATGATCAGCCCCGACGGGCGAGTGGTCGTGGGCGTGAGCCCCGTTCTCACCCTCAAGTGCGGATGAAATGCAGTTCGGTGAACCTCGATCGCATCGCCTTGGTTCGGGGCACGACCGACTCGGGCTCCCCGGTCAGGGCATCGGCGACCATTCCGGCCAGTTGGGGCATATCGGCCGCGGTCATTCCCCATCGCACGGTCTCGGGGGTGCCGAGCCGAATACCGGTGCGAGTCGCGGCGTCGCCGGCCGGGAGGCCGATCTCACAGGCCAGGATGTCGGCTCGCCGCAGCCGCTGTGATCCGGCATGACCGCCACCCCAGGCCTCACCATCGATCGCCAATTGATGTGAGGTGGTCGGTCCCTCGACCGTCTCGTGGACATCGAGACCCCGTTCGAGAAGTGCCCCGGCCAGCGCAGCAGCCGACGACACCATCTCGGCTGCGTAGGCTTCGCCGTACTCCAGCCAGTCGAGCATGGTGATCGCCAGGGCCGCCGTGCATCCCGCATCGAAGTTCGCGGTGAGCCCGGGGTAGGCGATCGAGTCGATGCGATGGGCGATTTCGTCGTCGTTGGTGAGCACGAGGCCCGACGGCGGGCCACCGAGACTCTTGTAGGTGCTCATGGTGACCAGATCGGCTCCGTCGTCGAGAGGCATCGGCCAGACCCCACCGGCGAGCATCCCGCAGGCGTGGGCCGCGTCGAACAGGACCCGGGCTCCGACCTCGTCGGCGATCTCGCGGATCGCTGCCACCGGATGCGGCACCAAGTTGAGACTGGTACCGATGGTGATGAGTCTCGGCCGCACGCGCCGGGCCTGCTCGACCAGCGCGTCGAGATCGTAGGTGTGGCGGGCCGCGTCGACCGGCCCCTCGTGGATGTCGAGACCGTAGAGCCCGGCTGCTCCGGCGGTGTTGTGGGTGACATGCCCGCCGATGCTGGGGGGCGGAACGATGATCGGATCGCCGGGTGAGCAGGTCGCCATGAACGCGTAGAGGTTGGCCATGGCTCCCGACCCGACCCTCAGCTCGGCGAAGCGGCAGCCGAACACCTGCCTCACCAACGCGGCGGCGATCACCTCGATTTCCTCCATCGCCTCGAGCCCCATCTCGTATTTCTCACCCGGGTCACCCAGCGACGGGCGCGATCCGAGACCGGCCGCCATCACCGCCTCGGCCCGCGGGTTCATGACGTTGGTGGCCGGGTTGAGGTTGATGCACTCGGTCTCGTGGATCTCGCGGTTGCGGGTGACCAACGAGTGGAGCCTGCGGTCGATGTCGTCGATACCCAGTCGGGAGAGATCCTCGAGAATCCCCGTCTCGCGGGCCGACGACACAACGGACAGCCATGGACGCGTCATGTCGGCATCTTGGCAGGTTCGGCCGACTGTCGCCGCCGTGGAAGACTCGCACCATGACCGAGCAACTCGCTTCCGATCGACCGACTCACCAGACCATCGAGATGCTGCGGACGTTGATTCGCAACGCCTGCGTCAACACCGGCCACGCCGATTCGGGCCACGAGGTCCGCAACGCCGACACGATCCAGGCGTTTCTCGAGGGTGGCAGCGCGGGCCGCGCCACCGGATTCGACCTCGAACGCTTCGAGCCGACTCCAGGGAGGGTGTCTCTCGTCGCCCGCATCGAGGGCACCGACCCGGCGGCCGCGAGTCTGTGTCTGATGGGCCACACCGATGTGGTGCCGGTCAATCCCGACGGCTGGGACCGTGATCCCTTCGGCGGCGAACTGGTGAACGGCGAAGTGTGGGGACGGGGGGCGGTTGACATGCTCAACATCACCTCGTCGATGGCCGTGGCGTTCCGACATCTCGCCACCAGCGGATTCAGACCCCGCGGCGATCTCATCTATTTCGCGGTGGCCGACGAGGAGTCGGGAAGCGCCCACGGTGCCCGATGGATGGCCGACCATCATCCCGACGCGATCCGGGCCGACTACGTGCTCACCGAGAACGGCGGGCTCCACGGCGGCGGGCTCGAGTCACCCACCATCTCGGTGACCGTCGGCGAGAAGGGCGTGGCATGGCGACGCCTGCGGATCAAGGGCACACCAGGCCACGGCTCAATGCCGTTCCGCAAGGACAACGCCCTCCTCAAGGCGGCGGCGGTCATCCAGCGCATCGGGGAATACGACCCGCCGGCGAGGTTCCATGAACTGTGGCGCGAGCAGGTCGAAACATTCGGACTCGACGACGACACCAAGACGCTGATGCTCGATGCCGGCCGACTCGACGATCTGCTGGCGGACATGCCCGACGTGGGCACCGCGGCGTTCTTGCACGCCTGCACCCACACCACGTTCTCGGCCAATGCCATCGACGGCGGCCCGGAGATGAAGACCAACGTCATCCCCGACACCGTCGAGGTCGATCTCGACGTGCGTACGCTTCCCGGCGAGACCGCCGCCGAGGTCGAAGCCCACCTGGCAGCGGCGCTCGGCGATCTGGCCGACAAGGTCGAGGTCGAGGCTCTGATGAACGACCCGGCCGGCATCAGCCGCATCGACACTCCCCTGTGGGACAGCCTCCAGCGGGCGGTCGGCCGGCCGTTCCCGGGGGCGCGGCTCACCCCGTCGATGTCGGTCGGATTCACCGACTCGCGCGTGTTCCGGGACCTCGGATCGGTGGCCTACGGCGCGGGTCTGCTCAGTCCCGAACTCAGCCAGGGCGAGTTCTCGTCACGCTTCCACGGCAACAACGAACGAATCGACGTCGAGTCGCTGCGCCTGACGACTCAGCTGTGGCTCGACGTGGCCGCCGACCTCATGGGCTGAACCACCCGATCGAGCGAGTAGTCGGACGGTCGGAAACTCGCTGCGGGCGCAGATGGGTCCGCCTAGCCTGCCAACATGCCGTCGACCGCCACTTTCGCGCTCTTCGCCGGAGCCGCGATGGTTCTGCTGGCGATTCCCGGTCCGGCCGTCCTGTACATCATCGCCCGCAGCGCCTCGCAGGGAACCCGGGCCGGACTGGTGTCGGTGGCCGGTATCCACGTCGGCACCATCTTCCACATAGCAGCCACGGTGGCCGGACTCTCGGCGTTGGTGGTCGCATCGGCCACCGCCTTCACCGCCGTGAAACTCGCCGGCGCCGTCTACCTCGTCTACCTCGGCATCAGGTCGTTCCGGGAGCTTCGTCGAGGCGCCGAGCCGGACGATCCGTCGGCCGGGGTGCGCCCGCTGCGACGCGTGTTCCGCGACGCCGTGCTGGTCAACGTGCTCAACCCCAAGACCGCCGTGTTCTTCCTCGCCTTCGTGCCACAGTTCGTCGACCCGTCGGCGGGCGGGGCCACGACCCAACTGCTGGCTCTCGGAGGATTGTTCATCCTGCTCGGTCTGCTGAGTGACGGCGCCTACGCGTTGGCCGCCGGCTGGCTCGGCGGTCGCATCGCCGGCTCGCCCAAGTCGAGGCGGCGCAGTCGGACCGCGGCCGGCACCACCTACATCGGGCTGGGTCTCGTCACCGCACTCGCGGCCCGTAAGTGAAGCCCGCCGCGCTCGCCGCCGGTCGTCACCGGGACGCCGACGACAAGCGTTCGTGGTCCTCGGCGATCAGCCGACCCGGGTGATGTTCACCGACGCGACCGGACCGGTCCAGCCATGGACCGACGGGTCGAGATCACCGGCACCGACGATTCCGGCGTGGTGGCGGACCACGCCGTTCTCGGCCAGGGCCGGGTCCGACATTCCCGATCCGCCCATGCCGTCGCACGGCGGCACGATGTCGGCGTAGGCCTCGGTGTTGACCTCGGTCCCGGCATCGTAGGCCAGGGCGCTCAGTGTCGAACTTTCGCCGATGTGTTCGGGAAGCTCCGCCCCCCCGATTCCGGCAAACCCGTCGTTGGAGCACACGAGCATGCCGACCAATGACACCCGCTCGTTGCGGTCGGTCACGATGACAGTCGAGGTGGTGCTGTCAGCCGGGGCGATCGGGGTCGAGCCGATCACCACCACGGTGCCGACGCCGTGGCGGCCGGCCAGCTCGTCGGCGAGAACCGGAACTCCACCGTTCTCGGAGAGCTGCTGCAGCCCCGACGAGGCGCGATGTCCCTCACGGAAGATCCCATGGTCTTCACGATGGGTCGCGAGGACGAACGGGGTGAGCGGCTGGCCGTCGGTGAGGTTGGAGACCGTCACCTCAAAGATTCGGACCTTCTCGATGGTGACCTTCATGACCGGGCCGTCCCAGCCGTGAGCTGCCGGGTTGAGATCGGCCATACCGGCGATTCCGGCGTGGTGACGGACCACACCGTTCTCGACCAGGGCCGGGTCCGACATTCCCGATCCGCCCATGCCGTCACAGGGCGGCACGATGTCGGCGTAGGCCTCGGTGTTGACCTCGGTCCCGGCATCGAACGCCTCGGCGTAGACCGTCTTCACGCGGCCGGGATTCTCGGGCAGACGCAGCCCCGACACGCCGGCGAATCCGTCGTTCGTACACACCAGCATGGCGGCCAACGAGAGCCGGCTGGATTCCTCGGGGAGGACCACGAGCTGCTCAATCAACGCTCCGGGCTCAATCGGAGCCGATCCGATCACCTCCACGGCGTCGACCCCCGGTGAGGCCGCGGCCTCGGCGGCGAGCACCGGCACTCCGCCGTTCTCCGCCAGTTGCCGAAGCCCGGGCGACGCGGCGTGTCCGCGCCGGAACAGCCGGAAGTCACCATCCGACGCCGCCACCACCACCGGCGTGATCGGTTGACCGGCGGTGAGGTTCTCGACGGTGATGCGGTAGGTGCTGGGTCCGTCACCTCCGCCACCGTCACCGGAGGCCCCCACCGGCGTTCCCGCAAGTACCGGCGTGGCAAGCGCCACCGAAAGTGCTGCCATGCCTATAAGTGTTCGCCGTCGTCTCATGATTCCCTCGCTCCGTGTTGGATGGTTGTCGTCCGATTCGGACAGATCGGATGCTCGACCGCAGACCTTTCCGTCCCCTGTCGGGACAATGAACGATTTCGAAACTCCACCCCGGCGCCCCCGAGGACCACCGTTCCTGCCCTTACCATTGCCGGATGGCCGGCCCACGCCCATCACCAACCAGCGCTTCGCATATCCGTGGGGCCTCACGCGACGCGGCACGTGTGCTCGTGGTCGACGACGAGCCGATGGTCCGCGAGGTCGCGTCGACCTACCTCGTGCGGGAGGGTTTCGAGGTCTCGGAGGCCGCCGACGGCACCACTGCACTCGAACGTGTCGGTGCCGAACGCTTCGATCTGATCGTTCTCGACGTGATGCTCCCAGAGATCGACGGTTTCTCGATCCTGACCCGAATCCGGCGCACCTCCGACGTGCCGGTCGTACTCCTCACCGCCCGCGCCGAGGAAACCGACCGGCTGCTGGGTCTCGAACTCGGAGCCGACGACTATGTCGTCAAGCCATTCTCTCCCCGGGAACTGGCCGCCAGGGTCCGAGCGGTCCTGCGCCGAACCCTTGGTCCGCCCCATGCCGTCGACCGCATGGAGTTCCCGGGTCTGGTCATCGACGGCACCTGTCGCGAGGTGCTGGTCGACGGCCGACCGGTCGGGCTGACCCCCCGCGAGTTCGACCTCGTGGCATTCATGGCCCGTGCACCCCGCCAAGTTTTCTCCCGGACCCAACTACTCGAGCAGGTGTGGGATTCGTCGCCGGAATGGCAGGACCCGGCCACCGTCACCGTCCACATCCGCAGGGTGCGTCAGAAGATCGAGCCCAATCCCGAATCGCCTCGATGGTTTCACACGGTGTGGGGAGTCGGTTACCGGTTCGAGCCATGACCCGCCTTCTTGCCTGGTCGGCGGCCTCGGTGGCGCTCGGGCTCGCCGTTTTCGAGGTGACGATGACCCCGACCGGTTCCGATCGCCGGCAGCTCGGCCTGGTGTTCGTGGTCGTGGCCGGCACGGCGGTGGCCGCCGCTCTCGTGATGCCACGGCTGGCCCGGCGCGCCCGCTCGGTGCGCTCCGTTCTCGCCGCCACCACCGTGGTCACCGCGGCGATCATCGCACTGGCGCTCGCCATCGCCGCCGACCGAATGTTCCTGTCGGGCCACGACCTCCGCCTCGTGCTCGTGGTCGTGTTGTTCGGTTCGGCCGCGGCGATCGGTTTCGGTGTCGATGTCTCATCTGCGCTCGCCGATGATCTCGATTGCATGGCCGTGGTGGCCGAAGCCGTCACCCGCCATGAGTTCGCGTCACGATCCGGAGTCGACCGGCGTGACGAGGTCGGCCGACTCGCCCGGTCGATCGACGAGATGAGCGCCGCGCTCCAACAGTCCGACACCGACCGACGTCGTGACGACGATGCCCGACGACACTTCTTCGCGGCGGTCGGCCACGACCTGCGATCACCGCTCACCTCGCTGAGGGCGGCGCTCGAGGCGCTCAGTGACGGTCTGGCGTCCGACCCCGACCGCTACCTTCGATCCATGGCCTCCGACCTCGGTGCACTCGAATCGTTGGTCGACGACATCTTTCTTCTCGCCCGCATCGAGTCGGGAGCGCTCACCGTGGAGCCGGTACCGGTCGACGTGGCCGAATTGGCCGACGAGGCAATCGATGTCATGCGGGCGGTTGCCGATCGTGACCACATCGACCTGCGACTGGAGACGCCGGGCAGTGTGGTGGTGCCGGCCGGGCCCGAAGCCGTCGGTCGCGTGCTCCGCAATCTGGTCGACAACGCGATCAGACACGCCCCAGCCGAGACCGCCGTGGTGGTCGAGGTCTCCCGCCGGGCCGGAGTCACTGTGGTGGTACGGGATCAGGGCCCCGGGTTCGATCCGGCGTTCCTGCCATTGGCGTTCTCACCGTTCACCCGTGATGATCCGGCTCGGGTGCGCGACGGGTCCGGGAGTGGTCTCGGTCTCGCCATCGCCCACGGTTTCGTCACCGCGCTCGGCGGTAAGATATGGGCTGAACCCGGACCTGGGGGTGTCGTGGGCTTCACTCTGCCGTCGGCACAGACCGTCGACCTGGCAGTCCCCCCGGGGATTGACGTGATCGCAGGCTACTAGTCGGCCAGAAGAGAGCGTCCGGTGGAGTCGGGCAGGTCGAAGCGGCAGAGCGCCGCGAGTGTCGGTGCCCAGTCGATCGCCGACGGACGGCGCCGACCCAGCGATACCGCCAGATCCGCCACCACCGGATGTCCGCCCCCGACCACCGCGACCTGGGTACGGCATCTCGGCCCGCCGTGGGCACCGTGGAGGGATTCGTGCCACGGGCCGAATACCTGTCCGGCCGGTCCCCAGACGAGGGTCGAGGTCGCGTCGACCTCGACTGCTCCCTGCACCCCTTCGAGACCGAGCAACGTCTCGGTGTCGGGTCCGTCGACCACCAGCGCGGCTGTTCCCTCCGGCTCAACCGTTCCCGGCAGACCCAACTGATCCAGTACGGCAGAAAGGTCGAATCCATCTCCCCACACCCTCTCCTGATCGTGGTCACTCACGAGGATCACGACCATGTCATCCCATTCCGGGCGAAGCCGCTCGATCAGCTGACCGAGGTCGGCATCGGCGAGGCGTAGCCGTTGGCGGGCCTCGGGCGAGTCGGGGCCGTGGATGTGACAGGCGGTGTCGGGATCGTTGAAGTGGACCACGGTGAGATCGACCGCACCCGGGCCCGGATGATGGGAGTCGTAGGCGTCGAGGACGGCTTGGTTGGTGGCGTATCGGAACTCGTCGAGTTCCACGTCGGGACGGACCCCTCCCGGCGGCCAGTGGACGTCGGCGTCCTGGGCACCCATCACTCCGATCAGCTTGTGGTCGCCGAGAATCGCCGCGGTCGACCTGCCCGCTCGGCGGGCCGCCTCGAACACGGTCTCCCCGACCGGACCTACCGAGGCAGAGCTCACGAAGTCGCTTCCGGTCCACACCCGGTTGACCATTACCCGGTGATCGACCGGCTGCAGACCGGTGACGAACGATGCGTGATTGGGGTAGGTCGCCGAGGACATCACCGCCTGACCGCCCGCCTCACATCGTCCACCCTCGGTCTGGAGCGCCCAGAGGTGCGGTGTGATCTCGGGCCCGACCCACCGGTTCGGCAGTGCATCCTCGATGACGAACGTGACCTTCATCGTGTGGAACCTCTGCTCGTCCGGCGGATCTGCCATGTCTGGTCGCGGATCATACGCATACGGGCCGGCTCACCTATTGTCCCGAACATGAGAATCGGCTCGAGTCGGCACCGGATCCTCCCGGTCATCCTGGTGACCACGGCTCTGGTGGCTGCGGCCTGTAGTTCGTCGAACAGCTTGTCGTCACCCGCCACGCCGGTCACCTCGTCCACGGCCGCGATGATCGCCACAACCACCGCGGCAACCACGACCGTCCCCGAGACGACCATCGCCGGCTTCCGGGTCCGACCCAGCGCCCGCCTGGTAGCGGTGACAGGTGCCGAGCCCGGCCGAAGCCTCGAACTCCTCGGCCCGTCGGGATTCGAGTCGGGGACCGTCGATGATCTCGGCAACCTCGTTTTCCGCGAAGTCGAGCCGGGCGACGGCTACGTGGTCACCGACACGGGTTCCACACCGATCCAGGTGAGCGAATCGTTCCGTGTCCCTCGTCTCGACGAGATCCCCGACCCATCGTTCTACGCATCGCAGAAACTGGTCGCGGGCCTCAACTACATCGAGATGCGCGACGGTGTCACCCTCTCGGCGATGGTGCGGCTCCCCGGGCCGGCCGACGAAGGTCCCTACCCGACCGTGGTCGAGTACTCCGGCTACGACCCTGCCAACCCCGGTGAGCCGGAGCCCATGACCGGCATCTTCACCCAGGTCGGCTACGCCACGGTCGGAGTCAACATGCGGGGATCGGGCTGCTCGGGTGGCGCATTCGACTTCTTCAGCGAACTCCAGACCATCGACGGCTACGACATCATCGAAACGATCGCGGCCCAGCCGTGGGTGCTCGACAACAAGGTCGGCATGGTCGGGATCTCGTATCCCGGGATCTCACAGCTGTTCGTGGCCCAGACGCAGCCACCAGGCCTCGAGGCGATCAGCCCGATGTCGGTTATCGAGGACAGCTACCGATCGGTGGTCTATCCGGGCGGTATCTACAACAACGGGTTCGCCAAGAGTTGGGGCGACAGCCGTCAGGGCTCCACCGATGCCTATGGGCAGGACTGGGTACGGACGCAGGTCGACCAGGGTGACACAGTCTGTGAGGACAACCAGCTGCTGCGAAGCCAGAACGTCGACCTCACGGCCACCGCCGCCGCCCTCGCCTACTGGACCGACGATCCCGGCAACCGACTGGCACCTCGCACCTTCGTCGACAAGATCGACGTGCCGGTGTTCCTCGCCGGCGCCTGGCAGGACGAGCAGACCGGTTCGCGTTTCGCGACCATGCTCGGCGATTTCACCAAAGCCCCGGTGATGCAGGTCTACCTCTACAACGGCGCCCACGCAGACTCCGCCAATCCCGAATCACTCGCCCGCCTGTTCGAGTTCATGGACGTCTACGTCGCCCATCGCACACCGAAGATCGACCCGGCCATCCGTTTCGCCGCACCTCTGCTCTACAAGTCGGTCTACGGTGCGGACGGACTGACCCTGCCCCCCGACCGGTTCACGTCACTGGAAGAGGCCAAGGCCGCTCTCGAGACCGACAAGCCTGTGCATCTGTTGCTCGAAATGGGAGGCAACCCGCAGTCACTCGGGGGGCCGATCCCGCGTGTGGAGATGCAGTTCGACGCTTGGCCTCCACCCGAAGCCGAGGCGGTCACCTGGGCTCTCGCCTCGGACGGTCGGCTGGTGTCTCCCGACTCGGCTGCCACCGACAGCACTTCCGAGAACTTCACCGTCGATGTCGCCCACTCACAAGTGGTCACACCGGCGGCCGACGACGACGGCAACGAATTCGACAACCTGGACTGGCCGGCGCTGGAGGACGGCAAGTACCTGAGTTACACAACCGCGCCGTTCGCCGACGACATGGTCCTGGCCGGATCCGGGCACGCGTCGCTGTGGATCCAGTCGAGTGCCGACGATGCCGACCTGCAGGTCACCATCACCGAGATCCGGCCTGATGGGCAGGAGATGTACGTGCAGAGCGGCTGGTTGCGGGCATCGCACCGGGCGCTGGATCCGACGAAGTCGACCGAACTGCTGCCGTTCCACACCCACACCGAGGCTGATGCCGCGCCGCTTCCGTCCGGTGAGTTCACCAAGGTCGACGTGGAGGTCTTCCCAGTGGCCCACGTGTTTCGCGCCGGGTCGAGACTGCGGCTCATCGTCGACAATCCGGGCGGCAACCGCAACCTCTGGAAGTTCGAGGTGCTGCCCAACGACGGCCAGACCATCACCATTGGGATCGGTGGTGCAACACCATCGGAGTTGGTGTTGCCGTTCATCGCCGGGGCCGAGGTACCGGCCGGGCTGCCACCGTGCCCCGGCACCCGCTCGCAGCCCTGCCGTCCGACCGACACGACGACAGGTGCCAGATGATTTTCGCCCAGTACTACCTCGACTGTCTCTCCCAGGCCTCCTATCTGATCGGTGACGAGTCCTCCGGACGGGCGGTGGTGGTCGATCCCCGTCGCGACGTGGGTGAATACGTCACCGACGCCGACACGGCGGGCCTCAGCATCGAGATGGTGATCGAGACCCACTTCCACGCCGACTTTCTCTCCGGCCATCTCGAGCTCGCCCAGCGCACCGGCGCGGTGATCGCCTACTCGTCGGTCGCGTCGCCGGAATTCGATTTCCGTCCCCTGGGTGATGGTGAGCGGCTGTCACTCGGAGAGGTCATGCTCGAGTTCCGCCACACACCCGGCCACACACCCGAGTCGTTGAGCATCGTCGTGTGGGAGCACGCCGACGATCCCGAGCCCTACGGAGTCCTCACCGGCGACACTCTGTTCATCGGCGACGTCGGCCGACCCGACCTGCTCACTTCGGTGGGTTTCAGCAAGGAGGAGTTGGCCGGTCAGCTCTACGACAGCCTCCACACCAAGCTGTTGACACTCCCCGACTCGGCTCGCGTCTACCCGGCCCACGGAGCCGGCTCGGCCTGTGGCAAGAATCTTTCGACCGACACATGGTCGACCATCGGTGATCAGCGGGTGAGCAACTACGCGATCGTCGCTCCCGACCGCGCCACGTTCATCGACCTGGTCACCGAGGGCCAGCCGACCGCCCCTGCGTACTTCCCCTACAACGCCTCTCTCAACAAGCAGGACCGCAACCTGCTCGACGAAACCGCGATGCCGCCGGCAATCGATCTCGACGAACTCGACCGGCTCGTGCAGACAGGAGCACACCTGATCGACGGCCGTGATGCCGAGGTGTTCGCACAGGGCCACCTCAGGGGAGCGATCAACGTGGGCATGAACGGCCGCTACGCAGAATTTGCCGGGTCGATCGTGCCATCCGACGTCGACATCGTGGTGGTCGCCGAGCCCGGATCCGAACTCGAAGCCAAGAACCGACTCGGGCGTATCGGCTTCGATCGCGTGCTGGGATATCTCGCCGACCCCTATGGCGTCATGGAGAGCCACCCCGGACGCACCGAGATTCTCTCGAGAGTCACGGTCACGGGATTCGACCGCTGCGTGACCGAGATCGACGATTTGCAGATCGTCGACGTGCGCAGCCCCGGCGAGGTGACCCTCGGCGCCATCGACAACTCGGTCCGCATCCCGGTCGGACAACTACCCGAGCGTATCGGTGAGCTGGATCCGACCAAGCCGACCATCGTCTACTGTGCCGGCGGCTACCGCTCGGCTGTAGCCGCGAGTCTCCTCGTCACCCGTGGGTTCGACGATGTGTCGGATCTCATAGGCGGCTACGGCGCGTGGGCCCTGGCCCACATCGGCTGACCCGGACTCTTCCACAGGCCGGCAACCGGCCCGGCGAGAAGACGACAATGACCCCGTTGGGACACAACGGCGAGGTGTTTCCGGCAGGTTCACCCCCCTGTTGGCCACCGCTTCGCCTTTGAGGTATTGGAGACGGCCGGGGAGTACCCGGGGCAGTTCGAGCTCACGGAATACGAAGCCGCGGACCGATGCCCCCTGTTGTTCCGCCACGTCAACGTGGCCAGGTTCGCCCCCGACCCTGTGACGATCCTTCCCAGCGTCGCCAAGTCATTCGAATTCAACAACGACTTCACCGAAGTGACCTTTACTCTCCGCAGAGGCCAGAAGTGGTCCAACGGCGAGCCCCTCGGTACCAAGGTCATCGACGACACCACCTTCGCTCAGCCGCTGCAGCCCTACGAGTTCCTCAAGCAGTTCCACCCCGACTTCAATCCCGACGCCGGCGCCAACGCCAAGAAGTTCGGCTTCGAGGCCGGCAAGGATGCCATCGTCGGAATGTGGTCACCGTCCAACTGGAAGGACGTCGGGTCTCCGTGGCTGACCGGCACCGTCTGGACACCCACCCTCGAGCCGTTCAACGTCGTCGACGAATCGACCGAGGAACGTCGCCTGGTGGCCAACCCCTACTTTTTCGCTGTCGACACCTCGGGCCGGCAACTCTCCTACATCAACGAGATGTCGGAGGTCTTCATCGAGGACAGTGGGGTCACCAAGCTCCGGATCACCAACGGCCTGGTCGACTACAAGACCCAGGGCCTCACCATCGCCGACTCCCCGGTCCTCAAGGACAACCATGACAGCGGCAACCACAAGGTGCAGCTCCCACACCGAAGCTCTGCTCTCGGCCATCGCGGCCATCGACCCTTCCCAGGGGATGCGACCCATCCCGCTGCCGGGGGAGGTCCCGGGCGCGAGTGAGCCGCCGCCGGGTTGTCGCTTCCACACGCGTTGCCCATATGCGCAGGACCGGTGCGGAACCGATGAACCCGAGCGGCGTGAAATCGCGCCCGGTCGGCTGGTGCGCTGCCACTTCAGTGACACACTCGAACTCCGGGGCGCCGACATCTCGGCCTGAACGATCGACGACGCCGACTCGACGGTCACACGCCGGTCGCGGTCGATCGTCTCGATGGCGTCGCTCGGTCAGTACGAAATCGTCACGCCGGGACCTTTGTCAGTTGCATTCATAGGGTAGGGGGGTATATTCCCGACATGACAAATCGAATCGACCTACCCCTGGAAGGGATGACCTGCGCCAGTTGCGCCAGCCGCATCGGTCGCAGCCTTTCCAAACTCGAAGGCGTCGACCAGGCCGACGTCAACTTCGCCTCGTCCAAGGCCACTCTCATCTACGACCCCGACGTCGTGGACGAAGACACCTTCAAGGCCACGGTCGAGGGGCTCGGCTATTCGGTTCCCGAGAATCCCGATCAGGAAGAGGCTGAGCGCAAGCACCTTGCCATGCTCACGCGTCGCCTGATCGTCGCCACAGTGCTCGCCGTTCCGGCGCTGCTGATCTCGCTGTTCCCACTCTTCGAGTTCACCGGTTCCCGCTGGGTGGCCGGAGCACTCACCACACCTGTTCTGTTCTACAGCGGCTACGGCTTCCATCGTGCCGCATGGATGAACATCCGCCACGGATCCACCACCATGGACACGCTCATCTCGATGGGTACTCTCGCCGCGTACCTCTGGTCGGTGACCGTGCTGGTGTTCAACGTCCAAGGCGGCAGCGTCTATTTCGACACCGCGGGCGCCATCATCGCCCTGATTCTGCTCGGCAAGTGGTTCGAGGCCCGGGCCAAGCGGAGCTCCGGTGATGCCATCCGGGCCCTCGCCGAACTCGGATCCAATGTCGCTCTGCTCGAGGACGGCACCGAGATTCCGACCGACCAGCTCATCGTCGGGATGCGATTCGTGGTCCGGCCGGGCGAGAAGATCGCCACCGACGGGTTGATCGTGGAGGGCCACTCCGCCATAGACGCCTCGATGGTCACCGGCGAGCCGGTACCGGTCGAGGTCGGTCCGGGCGACGAGGTGATCGGCGCAACAATCAACGCCAACGGCTCGCTCGTGGTCGAAGCCACCAAGGTCGGGTCCGACACCGCCCTGTCGCAGATCATTCAGTTGGTCGAGGAAGCACAAGGCTCCAGAGCCGACGTTCAGAGGCTCGCCGACCGCGTATCGGCGGTCTTCGTCCCGATCGTCATCGGGATATCCGCCACCACTCTCGCCGGTTGGCTCCTGGCCGGTTACGGCGTCAACAGTGCCTTCACCGCCGCCGTGGCCGTACTCATCATCGCCTGCCCGTGTGCTCTCGGCCTGGCCACACCCACCGCCATCATGGTGGGCACCGGGCGAGGAGCTCAGCTCGGCGTGATCATCAAGGGCGGCGAAATTCTCGAGCAGACCAAAGAGGTCAACGTGGTCGTGCTCGACAAGACCGGCACCATCACCGAGGGCCGTATGGAGCTCGTCGATGTGGTCACCGACTCCGACACAGACGAGACAACCGCCCGTCGCCGGGCCGCCGCCCTCGAGGCCAAGTCGGAGCACCCGATCGCCAAAGCGGTGTCGGCCGGAGTCGATGATCTGCCGACCACCACCGACTTCGAGAACCTCCCCGGCAGTGGTGTCACGGGCATGATCGACGGCGTCACCGTCCTGGTCGGCCGCCGGTCGCTGTTCGACTCGGTCCCCGCCGACATCGAGGAGGCAGCAACCGCTTCGGAGAATCTCGGGCGCACCGCCGTTCTCGCCGGTTGGACCGACCCCGATGGCGGCTCGACCGCCCATGCCGTGTTCGTTGTTGCCGATCGGGTGAAGCCCACCAGCCGCGAGGCGGTGGACGCGTTCCATGATCTCGGTACGGAGGTCGTGCTGCTCACCGGCGACAACCAGCGCACTGCCGACGCCGTCGGTGCCGAGGTCGGCGTGGACTACGTCGTGGCCGAGGTGTTTCCGGCCGACAAGGCCACCGAGATCGCCCGCCTCCAGGAACAAGGCAAGCACGTCGCCATGGTCGGTGACGGCATCAACGATGCCCCGGCTCTCGCCCAGTCCGACCTCGGCATAGCGGTCGGTACCGGAACCGACGTGGCCATCGAGGCCTCCGACCTCACGATCGTGTCGGGCGACATCCGGGCCGTGGCCGACGCCATCTCCCTGTCCCGGCGCACCCTGACCATCATCAAGGGCAACCTGTTCTGGGCCTTCGCCTACAACACCGCCGCCATTCCGTTGGCTGCCGCCGGTGTGCTCAACCCGATCATCGCCGCCGGGGCCATGGGCTTCTCGTCGGTGTTCGTGGTCACCAACTCGCTGCGTCTGCGCAGCTTCAAGGGCTACCGCCGGTCGACTTCGAGCACCCCTCGGCCCACAGCCCCCTCGGCCACCCATGAGCCGGCCGCCTCGCAGCCGGCCAACGCCTGACAACCCGCCCCACAACCCAACCACAACCCAACTAGCCTTCCCTGAGGAGAATGCCATGAGCACCACCACCTACTCCGTTCCCGGAATCTCTTGCGGCCACTGCAAGATGTCCATCGAAGGCAGCGTCAGCGGTGTCGACGGAGTCGACAAGGTCGAAGTCGACATCGGTTCCAAGACCGTCGTGGTCGAAGGCAGCGCGGCCGACGCCGCCATCCGTGCCGCCATCGACGAAGCTGGTTATGACGTCGTCGACGCCTGATCAAGCTGACAACACATCCGAGGCCGCAGCGGCGGGCACTCCCCTTCCTTCCGGCCGGCGCCTGCCGGTCGGGCGGCTCGCCGCTGTGGCCTTTGGTGGTGTGGTAGCCCTGTTTCTGGTCCTCCTCGCCACCAATATCGGCGGTGCCGGCCGGAAGGATCCCCACCTTCTGGTCGGCAAGCTGGTCCCCGCGGTCAGCGGCGTGACCCTCGATGGCGCCACCTTCGACATCGACAACTACCGCGGGGAGTGGGTGGCGATCAATTTCTTTGCCAGCTGGTGCGTGGCCTGCCAGAAGGAACACCCCGAGCTGGTCGCCTGGCGGGCCGAACACCTCACCACCGGTGATGCCGAGTTGGTCACCGTGGTGATGGGAGACACCGACAAGGCGGTCCGGCAGTTCTTCCAGGAACGAGGCGGCGGTGACTGGCCGGTGCTCGGGCAGGCCTACGAGAGCTACGCCATCACCTTCGGGGTGACCGCCGTTCCCGAGACCTTCATGGTGGCACCCAACGGCCAGATCGCGGCTCACTTCACCGGCTCGATTACGGCCGACCAACTCGATGCCGTGCTCGAGCGCTACTCCGGGGGAACCTGAGTGGATACCGGATCTTCCGGCTCTGGCTCGGACGGACGGTCGAGGCACCGGCCGGCCGCGGTGACCGTCGTCGAAGTCTTCGCCGACATCACCTGCCCCTTCACCCACGTCGGTCTGCCGAGGGTGGCGACACGGCTGGCCGACGCCGACTCATCTATCATCCTTCGGGTCAGGGCCTGGCCGCTGGAGTGGGTGAACGGTTCGCCCCTCGAGCCGGGACCCGTCGCCGACAAAGCAGCCGTGCTTCGGGCCGGTCTGGGAATAGAGCAGTTCTCGGGGCTCGACTTGAACAGTTGGCCGTCGACGACCATCCCGGCACTCAACCTGGCGGCCGCGGCCCACGACATCGGCCCGGAAGTCGGGCTCGTCGTGGGTCGTGAGCTGCGGGATGCTCTGTTCGAGGGTGGCCGCGACATAAGTGATCCCGACGTCCTGGGGGACATCGCCGCCCGACATGGGCTGCCCGAACCTGGCACGGAACCGTCGCAGTCCGTTCTCGACGACTACGCAGAGGGCAAGCGGCGCGGCGTCAGGGGCTCACCGGATTTCTTCGTCGGAGACGACGAGTTCTTCTGTCCGGCACTTGACCTGGGGCACGACCGGGCCGGCAGCCTGACTGCGCAGTTCGATGTCGCGGGGCTTGATGCCTTCATCTCGCAGGTGATCGCCGACTCGGCGACCTTCTCGGGCGGGCCGACTTCCTAAGCCCGCAAGAGACGCTCGATGGCGCCGATCGCCTCGTCTATCTTGTCGTCGCCGTCGCCGGTGTCGCTCTCGGCCGCATTGCGCACACAGTGACGAATGTGCTCATCGAGCAGACCGAGGCCGGCGCTGCGGAGGGCGCTGGTGACCGAAGAGATCTGGGTGAGTATGTCGATGCAGTACTTGTCTTCCTCGATCATGCGCTGCAGCCCGCGCACCTGGCCTTCGATACGACGAAGGCGCTTCAGATAGTCCTCACGGTTGATGCTGTATCCGGGCATTCGTTCTGCTCACTTTCCACGACTGCCCCGGCGCGCTGGCCCACGAGACATTGACGGAGGAAGTCTAGGGCCACACGGACAGCCCGACGTCAGTCGAGCTGCGACAGCCGCTCCCGATACTCCTCGACGGTGACCTCGCCGTTGGCGAAGCGTTTGGCGAGAATCGACTTGGCCTCGTGGGTCGGGTCGAGCGGTGTCGATACGGGGGTGCGGGCCCCTCCGCGCAGCAGCCAGACAATCAGAGCGACGGCCAGAGCGACCATGACAACCATCATCACGGCACCCCAGGCCCAGGCCCAGGCCCCGCCGCCCCACATGTGGTCATGCCCATCACCATTGGCTATGTCGGCCAGAACGCTGACTACGGCAAGCATCATTCACCCCTTTGAGTTGTGACCATTCAGGTTGTGACTATTCGGTGGAACGCCACTGTAGCCAAGGCTACGAGGCCCACGAGCCAGGCGACGGCGAGAATGGCGGCACCGGTCTCGTCGAAAGAGGGGGTGAACGCGGTGTCGATCAGGACACGGACCGCTCCGTGCGACGGCAGGTACCGTCCCCACGCGGGGGGCGCGGCATCGAACATCGGGTTCTGCGCGATTCCGATGTCGATGAACGGCAGAATGAGAAGAATATAGAGGCCTCCCAGGCGACCGAAGATCGGACCCACCAGCACCCCGATCGCACCATAGGTCAGGGCAACGAGGACATTGGCCAACACGAATCCGCCCCATTGCTCCGGGGTGAAGTCAACCGAGGTGACCGCGATCGACACGGCCGTGGCCACCAACGCCGCAGCGGCGACCACTACCATCCTGACCGACAGGATCTCGCCCGCTCGCAGCGATGTCAGCGACAGCCTGCGGTCGGCCTCGGCTGAATCGAGCACGACAAAGAGTCCGGCGAGCGACGCGAGAAATCCGACGGTGATCGGCACCATGATCGCCCCGTGGACGGTCGACAGCGGAATGGCGGCGACAACAGCCTTGCCGCCCTCGCGCAGGCTGACCATGGTCGGAGTGGAGGGTGTCACGGCGATCGACGCCGAGATGAAGGCCACCGGCAAGCCGATCATGAGGAGCCACATGACCGGCATCCGTCGAAGTTCGAGACCGGCAGCTCGTAGTGCTGCGACCCTGCGGACCCGGGCGGGGGAACGTGACGGCACCTCGACCTCGGCAGATGCACCAACCTCCGCGACGACCGGCACCGGCCGTCGGGCGGCGCGACGACGGGGAGCAGTGGTGAACGCGAGTGCGGCCACACCGATCGCCAGACTCACCACCGCCCACCCGACCGACAGACCGATGTTGCCGAAGATTCCGGATTGGTTCGAGGTCGTGTCGGTGAGGATCAACGTCGGGTAGTGCAGCGGGAAGAGACGAACGAACGAACCGGTGCTCCCCATGCCCGGGCCGAAGAACACGTCGAACATCCACGCGAACACGATGGCCAGGGACCCGTTGAATTCGGAGCGCACGAACGCCCCGACGGTGATGCCGATTCCCAGATAGATCGCCGCCGACAGCACGGTCGCGGTTATGACGCGCGTGGCGTCGACCACGTCGACGCGCACCCAGAGTGCCACCACCGACCCCGCCACCGCGAGCAGGCCGAGGATCGCGCTCGAAATGATCCGCGACCCGACCACATCGGCCAGCCGGAGGCCGGTCAGTGCGAGCCGCCGGTCGGCTTGGCGCGATCCCGAGACGTGAAAGAACGCTCCGACCCCGGCGAGGATCGAGGCCGCCCATCCGGCGGTGGCCAACTCGATGGAGTTCCGGTCGGTTCCGCCGGAAAGGACGTCGGCGAAGTTGGCGAGAGCTCCTGCCGACAGCAACACGAACACGACCGGGACCAGCACCAGCAGGGCGAGATTGAGCGGCCGGCGTAGATACTCACGTAGCCAGGAGACCGTGAGCGTCGGAGTCATCGCTCGACGATCCGACCGTCGATCAGGTCGTAGATGCGATCGAAGCGCTCCTCGTCCACGAT
>QIIW01000098.1 GCA_003231645.1 Acidimicrobiia bacterium
TCCGCGTCGGACAACTTGGGGACGATCTGGCCGCGGGTCGTTCGGGTGCCCATCGGCGATGAAGCGCCGGTGGGGTTTGTTACTATCCACGTAGTAGAAATTCCGATTCGCCCCACCGATGGAGATTGCCCATGACCTCTGCCGACCTCGGCGTCGATCTGAGTCGCTACAAGCTTGGCTGGAGCGACGAGGAGGACTATGTGTTCAAGCCCAAGAAGGGCCTGAACGAGGAGATCCTCCAAGAGATGTCGTGGCTCAAGGGTGAGCCTCGGTGGATGCTCGACTTTCGCCTGAAGTCGCTCCAACGTTTCCGTCGCCGACCGATGCCGTCGTGGGGTGGCGATCTGAGTGGCATCGACTTCGACGACATCTACTACTACATCAAGCCGACCGAGGGCCTCTCCGACGACTGGGAGGACGTACCCGACGCCATCAAGGACACCTACGAGAAACTCGGCATCCCCCAGGCCGAACGCAAGTACCTCGCCGGGGTCACCGCCCAGTACGAATCCGAGGTCGTGTACCACCGCAACCGGGAGGACCTCGAGGCCCAGGGCGTGCTGTTCTCCGACATGGACACGGCACTCAGGGAGCATCCCGAGATCGTCAAGAAGTACTTCGGCAAGATCATCCCGCCCAACGACAACAAGTTCTCCTCGCTCAACTCGGCGGCCTGGTCGGGAGGTTCGTTCATCTACGTCCCTCCCGGGGTCGAGGTCGAGATGCCGTTGCAGGCCTACTTCCGTATCAACGCCGAGAACATGGGCCAGTTCGAACGCACGCTGATCATCGCCGATGAAGGCTCCAAGGTTCACTACATCGAGGGTTGCTCGGCCCCCACCTACACCTCCGACTCGCTTCACTCCGCGGTGGTCGAGATCATCGTGAAACCGTCGGCCCGGGTCACCTACACCACCATCCAGAACTGGTCCGACAACGTCTACAACCTGGTCACCAAGCGGGCATGGGTCGAGGCCGAGGGGCACATGGAGTGGATCGACGGCAACATCGGGTCCCGTCTCACCATGAAGTACCCGGCGGTGATTCTGGCCGGCCCCAAGGCGTCGGGTGAGGTCCTGTCGGTCGCTTACGCCGGTCCGGGCCAGCACCAGGACACCGGTGCCAAGATGACCCACATCGCGCCCGAGACCACCTCGAAGATCGTGTCGAAATCGATCTCCAAGGGAGGCGGGCGCAGCAGCTACCGTGGCCTCATCCGAATCGAGGAGGGCGCCAACGGCTGCAAGAGCCATGTGCAGTGCGACGCGCTGATTCTTGACGACGACTCGATCTCCGACACCTATCCCTACATGGAGGTCGGTCCCGGCGACGCCGTGGTCGGCCACGAGGCCACCGTCTCCAAGGTCGCCGATGAGCAACTCTTCTATCTGCGGAGCCGCGGGCTCACCGAAGAGCAGGCCATGGGCATGATCGTCAACGGGTTCATCGAGCCGGTCACCCGGACCCTTCCGATGGAATACGCGGTCGAGTGGAGTCGCCTGATCGAGTTGCAGATGGAAGGCAGCGTCGGCTGAGGCCCGTCGTGTCCGACCAACGCCCCCGCCCGGAATCGGCCAAGTGGACCGTCCACGGCTCGCGGTCGATCTACGAGAGCTGGTGGGTCGAACTGCACATGGTCGACGTCGAACTCAACTCGGGTCGACGCTTCGAACACGAGGTCATCCGGGTGCCGCGTGAAGCGGTCGGCACGGCGGTGGTGGTCGATGGTCGCCTGCTGATGATCTGGCGGCACCGAATGATCCCCGACACGTGGGGCTGGGAAATCCCGGCCGGAGTGGTGGACGAGGGTGAGACGGTGGCTGCCGCCGCCCGCCGCGAGGTTCTCGAGGAGACCGGCTGGAGATGCGGACCCACGGAGCCGTGCCTGTCGTGGCACCCCAGCTCGGGGTTGAGCGACCAGAAGTTCCATCTCCACCGGTCGCGTGAGGCGACCCTGGTCGGTGAACCGACTGACATCGACGAGGCGGTCGAGGTGGACTGGATTCCCATCGACGATCTCAGATCCATGGTCGGGTCCGCCGACATCGTCGACGGCCTCTCCATGGTCGCGGTTTGGTATCTCCTCGCCGACCGCGCGTAGGGAGCGACGGATATTGGCGCCGGTTGGGGCACAATGGTCTGATGCCGATGCGACAGGACTGCAAGTACTTCGAGTCTCGTAGCTATCCCAACGGTGACACCGTGCGGAAGTGCGATCTCGATCTGGCTCCGGAGGCGCCTTGGCGGTGCCCTTCCGACTGCCCGAAGTACACGAGGCGCCTGGCCGACGTCAACTGGAGCCACGGGTCGCTGGTCACACCCGAGACCCCGGCCGAGCCCGAGAGCGTGGGTGTCGACGAGAGTGTCGGTGCACTCCTGGATGCCGCGGAGGACATCATCAACGATGCCGTTCCGTCGATGATGGCCGATCTCGACAAGGAACGCAGTCGCCGTCGCGGGATCCGGGGAAAGCTCAGGCGGGGGGCGAGCGGTTCCGAGAGCGCAAAACGTGGAAGCCCGAAACCGAGCCGGGGCGAAGGCATCGCCGACCGATTCCGCAGGCGCTACCGCGACGGCCGCTGAGTCCCGGACAGCCGGTGCGGGACACGCGGTCGGTGAGGAATCCGGGCGTTGGGCAATTACCACTACGTCGGTAGGATAAATCCCTGTTTCCGGCCAGTCGGGCCGGGTGTTGTGGAGCGTGTTTCACAGTGAGCGACTTCTCTCCCGATTCCGCCAGGGTGATCGACGGACCAGACTGGATGGTCCGGAGGCGAGTCGCCGCGGCCGAGGCCCTGGCCGATTTCGATCTGCCCACCACCGCACTCGAGGAGTGGCGCTACAGCCCGGTCGACAAGCTCGATCTGGCCCGCTTCAGCCCCGCTTCCGGTCTCGCCGATCCCCCGATGGTCCCGCTCCATGTGGAGCCGGCCGCGATCGTCAGGGTGGTGAACGGCCGCATCGTCACGGTCGAGATCGACGACGATGTGGCCGCGGCCGGGGTCCGGGTCGGCGCGTTGGCGGGTCACGACCGCGGGGTCGAGTTGATCGGCGCGGTGGTCGACGGTGCCCCCGACTACTTCACCCGCCTCAACGATGCCTTCGCCCCCGATCCTGTCGTCGTCCACATCCCGTGCGGGGTGTCGATCGACCGGCCGATCGTGATCAGCAACCACGCGGCCGGTGACGCCATGGCCATGTTCCCGAGGCTCGTGGTCCGCCTCGAGGCCGGGTCGAGCGCCACGGTGCTCGACCGCCACACCTCCGACGCGGGTGATGAGGTTCTGGTGTGCCCGGTGGCCGAGTTCGATGTCGATCATGAGGCCCGGCTCGGCTACCTCAACATCCAACAGCTCTCGAGGTCGGCTTGGCAGATAGCCAGTCAGGTCGCCCGCGTCGGCCAGGAGGCCACGCTCACGGCCGCCACCGCCGGCCTCGGCGGCGCCTACGCTCGCACTCGCGCCGACACCCGCCTCGTCGGCCGCGGGGCGCGCGGTGACCTGCAGGCTCTCTACTTCGGCGACGGTGACCAGGCGCTCGATTTCCGTACCTACCAGGACCATGTCGGCGCCGACACCATCTCCAACCTTCTCTACAAGGGCGTCCTCGGAGGGCGGTCCCGCAGCATCTACTCAGGCCTGATCAAGGTGCGACCCGGGGCTCACGGCACCAACGCCTTCCAGACCAACCGAAACCTCAAGCTGGGCCCCGACGCCTGGGCCGAATCGGTGCCCAACCTTGAGATCGAGAACAACGACGTCAAGTGCAGCCATGCCTCGTCGGTGGGCCCGGTCGACGAGGACCAGCGGTTCTATCTCGAGAGCCGGGGAGTGCCGACGGCTGAAGCCGAGCGTCTGATCGTGGGCGGTTTCCTCGACGAGGTCCTCCGCACTCTGCCGGTGCCGGCCGCGGTCCCGTCTCTCAGGTCGGCGGTGGCGGCGCGAATCGCCGAAGCGACCGATTCGGAACCGGCAGATGTCTGAGTACAAGGTGCTGCGGCTCGACGAGATCGACGACGGCACGGCACGCAAGGTCGAGGTCGACGGTCGTTCCGTGGCCCTGATTCGTCTGGGTGACTCGGTCTACGCCATCGGTGACACGTGCACCCACGAGGAAGTGTCACTCTCGGAGGGCTACGTCGACGGCGATGAATGCACGATCGAATGTTGGCGCCACGGCGCATCGTTCGACCTCGTGTCGGGAGAGCCCACCAGCCTGCCGGCGGTGAAGCCGGTGCCGGTTTACGGGGTGTCGGTGGTCGATGGCGATGTATGGGTTTCGGTCTCACACAGCAACGAGAAGGCGCAATGAGCGAATTGGTGATCGAGGACTTGCGGGCTGCGGTCCACGGCAAGGTCATTCTGGAAGGCGTCGACCTGGTGGTCCGGTCGGGTGAGGTCCACGCCATCATGGGCCCCAATGGTTCGGGGAAGTCCACGCTGTCCCACGTCATCGCCGGCCGGCCCGGATACGAGGTCCTGGGCGGGTCGGTGAGGATCGACGACATCGAGCTGCTCGGCCTGCCGGCGTGGCAGCGGGCCGAAGCCGGGCTCTTCCTGGCCATGCAATACCCGACCGAGGTGCCCGGGGTGGCCATGCGTGACATGCTCACCGCGTCACGCGCCACGTCGAGCGACCCCGATGAGATCTATGAATTGATGCAGGCCGAAGCGGGTCGAATCGGGTTCGACGAGAAGTTCCTCGAGCGCCCCGTCAACGTCGACCTGTCGGGCGGTGAGAAGAAGCGCAACGAGACCCTTCAGCTGGGCGTTCTGAAGCCGAAGTTCGCCATTCTCGACGAACTCGATTCGGGCCTCGACGTGGATGCGCTGCGAATGGTGAGCCATCGAATCGAGGAAGAGACCTCGCAGTCGGGTGTCGGAGTGATCGCCATTACTCACTACAGCCGACTGTTCGAACAGCTCCATCCCGATGTCGTTCACATTTTCGCCAAGGGTCGGATCCTCGAGACCGGTGGCCCCCAACTCGCCGATGAACTCGAAGAATCCGGATACGAGCGCTGGGTCGGTACCCACGTGTCGCAGCCGGCAATGGCCTCCGATCCGTTCGCCGATCCCCTGGAGCCGTAGCCACCAACCGGTTCAGACCCGAGGTGCGGCCTCGTCGAGGGCCTGGGTGAGCGTGTTCCAGCCGAGCGTCGCGCACTTGATCCTCACGGGGAACTTCACCACGCCCCTCAGGGCCTCGAGATCGCCGAGACGCACCGGTTCCTTGTCGCCGGCTTCGGTCGGGGCATCGTCGTTGGAGCCACTGCCATCGCCGCCGATCTCGCCCTCGTGGATCGACATCATCGCCTTGAACGCCGACACCAGCCGCCGGGCGTCGTCGACGGATTGCCCTTTGACGGCGGCCGACATCATCGAGGCCGACGACTGGCTGATCGAGCAACCCTGGCCGCCGATGGCGACATCGGTGATGACACCCTGGTCGTCGACATCGATGTAGACGACGATCTCATCACCGCACAGCGGGTTGAAGCCCTCGGCACGGGTGGCGGGTGGTGTCGCCAACTCGCCGCGATTGCGAGGGCTGCGGTAGTGGTCGAGGATGACTTCGCGGTAGAGGTCTTCAAGCCCGGGCATGGTGTCGGCTCCTAGAACGAAAAGATATCAGCGGCCTGCTCGAGCGCATCTGCGAGTGCGTCGACATCGGCCTCGTTGTTGTACACATAAAGCGATGCCCGAGACGATGCCGGCACCCCCAGCACCCGCATGAGCGGCTTGGCGCAGTGATGACCGGCCCTCACACACACCCCGGCCTGATCGAGTACCTGCGCGACATCGTGGGGGTGAACGTCGCCGAACTCGAATGACAGAACCCCACCGCGTTCGGCCGGCTCCGAGGGACCGTGGATCTTGATGGTGTCGGGGTAGCGCGCGGTGAGGGTGCGAAGCGCGTAGGCGGTGAGCCTCGTCTCATGGGCCCTCACCTCGTCCATTCCCAGTTCTTCGAGGTAGTCGATCGCGGCGGCGAGCCCGACCGCCTCGGCCACCATCGGCGTGCCGGCCTCGAACTTCCACGGCACCTCGTTGGTGGTGAAGCCCTCCTTGGTCACGTTGAGGATCATTTCACCTCCGCCCAGGAACGGGGGCATGTCGTCGAGGAGGTCGCGGCGGCCCCAGAGAACCCCGATACCCATGGGGCCGAGAAGCTTGTGTCCGGTGAATACGAGAAAATCGGCCCCCATGGCCTGCACGTCGGTGGCCACATGAGGAACGAACTGGCTGGCATCGACCGCCACCAGCGCACCCTTCTCGTGAGCAGCGGCCGCCAGCTGAGCGATCGGATTGATGGTGCCGACGACATTGGACATGGCGGTGATGGCGAGCAGACTCGCACCGTCGAGCAGTCGGTCGAGCGAGTCGAGAACCAGCCGGCCCTGCGAGTCGACGGGAATCCATCGCAATTCGATGCCCTTTTCGGCCGCGAGCATGTGCCACGGCACAATGTTGGCGTGGTGTTCCATCTCGCTGAGCACGACCACGTCGCCGGTCCCGAGATTGGTGTGACCCCACGTACGGGCGATGAGGTTGATCGCCTCGGTGGAGTTTTTCGTGAACACGATCTCGGAGGCCGACGGGGCGTTGATGAATCGGGCGACCCGGGCTCGTGCCCCCTCGAGCGCGGCCGTGGCCTCGACCGCGAGCCGGTAGGAGCCTCGATGGACGTTGGCATTGATCGTTTCGTAGTAGTTCGAGATCGCCTCGATCACCTGACGGGGCTTCTGCGAGGTATTGGCCGAATCGAGGTAGACCAGCCGCTTGCCGTCGACCAACCTGGTGAGGACGGGGAACTCGTCGGCGATTCCAGGCCGGAGGCTCACAACCCGACCCGTTCGTAGCCCTCGTGTTCGATCCGATCAGCGAGTTCGGGTCCGCCCGACTCGACGATTCGGCCGTCGACAAGGATGTGAACCCGATCAGGACGGAGCTCGGTGAGCAGCCTCTGATAGTGGGTGATCGCCAGGACGCCGAGACGGGGACGTTCGGACCGGACTTCCTGCACTCCCTTGGCGACGACCTTCAAAGCGTCGATGTCGAGGCCGGAATCGGTCTCGTCGAGGATCGCGATCTCAGGCTCGAGAATGGCCATCTGGAGGATCTCGTTGCGCTTCTTCTCACCGCCCGAGAATCCCTCGTTGAGGTATCGGTCGGCGAACGACGGGTCCATCTCGAGGCGTTGCATCCACTCCATGATCGACAGGCGCAACTCCAGCACCGAGAGGTCGATCCCCTTGCGGGCGGACAGGGCCTGGCGCATGAAGTTGATGACCGAAACCCCGGCAATCTCCTGGGGGTACTGGAAGGCCAGGAACACCCCGGCCTTGCCGCGCACATCGGCGGGCCAGTCGGTGATGTCCTCGCCGAACAGACGGATGGTGCCGCCGGTGACCTCGTACTCGGGGCTTCCCAGCAGCACTGTGGCGAGGGTGCTCTTGCCTGACCCGTTCGGGCCCATGAGGGCGTGGACCTCGCCGGATCCGACCGTGAGATCGATTCCCCGGAGGATTTCGACACCGCCTTCGGCGGTACGGGCGTGGAGCCCGGAGATCTCGAAGAGGGGCGCTTCTGACATGGCGCCGAGTGTATTGGCCGACACCGTTTACTACTACGACCGTAGGAGAAATGAACCAGCTCGACGGCGTCCTCGATCGGGTGCTGCCGTCACGGCGATATCGGTGAGACGAGCTCGAATCCCAATGCTGTGGCGGCGGGGATCTGGTTGGGATCGAGGGTGGCGTATCGGACCGGACGCGGGAGGCGGTCGGCTGCCGCGAGATGGATGGCATCGACGGTGGTCAACCCGTATACGGACCCGAGCTCGGCCGCCGTGGCGAGGCACCGGCTGTCGACGGGTACGACAACGAAGGCATCCCAGTCGGCTCGGGCCGCGGCCCAGAGGTCGTCGGCCGCGATCTGACTGCCGGCGAGACGGTGCAGGGCCATGAGCAACTCTGTTCGTGCCAGTTCGCTGGCACACCACACCGTCGCGTGCTGCATGGCCGAGACCACGAGTTCGCGGTCGGGCCCCGGCAGGTATCGCTGGACCAGCGCCGAGGAATCGAGTGCGAGTGTCATCGCGGCCTGCGCCCGGTCCGGTCGCCGCGGAGTGCGGCGATGACACGGTCGGACCGGACATCGACCGGAATCGCCACCGGGGTGGGCGAAGCGGGATGATCGGTGCGGCCGGGGAGTCGAACCAGACCGGCGGCGGCCAGGTCGTCGAGAGTGGGGGAGCCCACCGGCTGGAGGGGACCGAGTTGGGCGACGGGGGTGCCATCGACGGTGATCACCACCCGCTCGCCGCCGCCGGCTCGTCTCACCACGGCTGCCACCTGGTTTCGTAGTTCCCGGATTCCGACGCTTCCCATCCCAGCTACTGTAGCACGCGTGTACACATCACGACTGTGTCAGCTCGTCACCGGCGTGTATCGTTACCCACCGATCAGCCGCCAAGGTCGGCCGACGTCCCCACTCCACAGGAGACCATCGTGAATTTCGCATTCAGCGACGAGCAGGAACAGCTTCGTGAGTTTGTCCGCAGCTTTCTCGACGACAAGTCGCCCGAAGCCGCCGTGCGCGAGCAGATGGAGACCGATCGGGGCTACGACTCCGATGTCTGGAGCCAGATGGCGGAACAGATGGGACTGCAGGCCATCGCCATCCCCGAGGAGTACGGCGGTCAGGGATTCGGATTCGTCGAGTTGATCGTGGTGCTCGAAGAGATGGGACGATCCCTGCTCTGTGCTCCCTTCTTCTCGTCGGTGGTGCTCGCCGCCAACACTCTGTTGCTGTCCGGTGACGAAGCCGCCAAGCAAACCCATCTCCCCGGCATCGCGTCCGGTGAGACCATCGCCACGCTGGCCCTCACCGAGGAAAACGGCCGCTGGGACGAGGCTGGGGTCACCATGACGGCCACCGCCGCCGGCGACGGCTGGACCCTCGACGGCACCAAGTCCTACGTGCTCGACGGTCACACCGCCGATCTCATCCTTGTCGCCGCACGCACCGACAAGGGCGTGTCACTGTTCAGTGTCGGTTCGGGCGCCGACGGTCTCACCCGCACATCACTGTCGACCATGGACCAGACCCGCAAGCAGGCCAAGCTCGACTTCGCCGGCGTGACGGCCGACCTGGTCGGAACCGAGGGTGAAGGCTGGCCGGTCATCGAGAGGGTCCTTGATCTGGCTGCCGTCGCGCTGGCCGCCGAACAGGTCGGTGGGGCCCAGAAATGCCTTGACATGTCGGTCGAATACGCCAAGGTCCGGGTCCAGTTCGGCCGCCCGATCGGCTCGTTCCAGGCCATCAAGCACAAGTGCGCCGACATGCTGCTCGAGGTCGAGTCGGCCAAGTCCGCTGCCTACTACGCCGGATGGTGCGCCGCCGAGATGAACGACGAACTCCCGCAGGTGGCCTCGCTGGCCAAGAGCTACTGCTCCGAGGCCTACTTCCACGCCTCGGCCGAGAACATCCAGATCCACGGTGGCATCGGGTTCACCTGGGAACACCCCGCTCACCTCTACTTCAAGCGGGCCAAGTCCTCGGAACTCATGTTCGGTGATCCGACCTACCACCGCGAGCTCCTCGCCCAGCGCATCGGCATCTGAGCCGAATCCCGGCCGCCACCGGTGAACCTCCTCTTCTTTCTCATCGGCGCCACGTTGGTCGTGGTGGTCGCCCTGGTGGCAGTCGGGCGCGTGGTGGCCCGGATGGCCGCCCAGAGTCGACCCGCGGTCTACGAACTCCCCGACGCTGTCGACTGGATCGCCGATCGGCTGCCCGACGAAGTGACGGCCAGGGTCGGCTACGCCGATGTCGCCCGGATTCTCCGATGGCATCTCGACTGGTTTGCCCAGGCCGGTCTGTCATCGATGCACGGCGAGGAGATCGGAGGCGAGACCGCGCCCGATGTGGGCGGTGTGGTCGTCGTACTCGATCTTCAGGTGCGGTACCTCGAGGCCATCGGTGCCCTCGAGGCCGACACCGACGCCGGGAAATACTCCGCATAGCCGACCGAGGTGTGTTTCACTTGGTCCACCAAGAGAGAGGAGGTGGTCCGACTGACTGACAATGGTTCTGTGACCTTGGAGGTGGCCGGCCGCTAGCCACGGCCACTGGACCCACTGGCGAATACCCGCCGGCTCCACCCCGGGGACGACCGTCGGGCCATGTCACCCCGACCTCGAAAAGGCCCTCCTCGGGTTTCCAGCAGCTATCGGTCCGGTGCCGGGGCGATGTCCCCGGCACCGGCGCGTCCGGGGGTAGCCTGCGCGGTATGGAACGCCCCGGACGCTTCGCGGCGAATCGCTATCTCGGAGACAAACGCACCAAGGTCGTATACGACGTCGACGAAGCGGTCGACACCGACGTGATCCACGAGTTGGCCTCGAGCGGTTTCGGCCTCGTCTTCGGCCCCGACACATTGGCCGAGGCCCGCAACCGCGGATACCGCATCGAGCCGATCTGAACCCGTGGATCGCCGATTCAACGTCGACGGGAACGATCTGGTCGCCCACCTGGCCCGGCCCGCTCAGATCCATCCCACCTGCCAACCCGGCCTGGTCATCGCCCACGGCTTCCCGGCCGAGGTCGGGGGAGGGATCAACTCCACCTCGAGTCTTCCCGAATTGGCCGACCGGTTCGCCACCGAGTCCGGTTGGGTCGTCCTCGCCTACTCCAGCCGCGGCGTGGCTCAGTCGGGTGGCAATTTCTCGCTGCGTGGGTGGTTGCACGATCTCGAGGGTGCGGTGGCCCACCTGCGCGAGTCGGTCCCCTGCGATGGGGTCTGGATCCTCGGATTCGGCACCGGTGGTGCTCTGGCCGTGGAAGCGGCAGCGGCGGATCGCACGATCAACGGCGTGGCGGCCGTGGCCTCGCCCGCCGACTTCGAGGACTGGGCCCGCAATCCGCGCAAGTTGCTGGTGCTGGCCCGAGAGATCGGGGTGGTTCGTGACCCCGTGTATCCGGAGTCCTTCGACGACTGGTCGGAGGGTCTGCGCTCGGTCAGAGCGGTCGAAGCGGCCCGGCGAGTCGCCCCGAGGGAGCTGCTGATTCTCCACGGTAGTGAGGACGAGAGCGTCCCGGTCTTCGATGCGAGAGTGGTCGCCGACAGCCACGGATCGGCTGACCTGCGAATAATCATCGGAGGGGCCCATCATCTTCGTCATGATCCGAGGGCGATAGCCGTGCTACTCGGTTGGCTCGATCGCCAGCGTGCTCAGTTGGTGGGTTCGTCGGAGTCCGGTGTGCGGCCGTAGCATCAGGCGCTCCGGTCACTCCGACTTCGATTTCCCGGCCGCCTTCTGGGCTCGTTTCCACCAGCGGACTCTCGCCGGCGATTCCGGTCCGTCGATGCCGCGCCGTGCTCAGGCATCGGCAATGGTGCCGCTTGCCGGGTCGGGCCGGCCGGGGTCGATGCCGTAGAGTTCGACCGCGGCGGCGACTTCCTCGGGGGCTGCGTCGCCCGTTTCGACCATCGCCGAAAGAGTGGTCACGATGATGTGGGCAGCGTCGACCTCGAAGAAGCTCCTGAGGGCCTCGCGGGTGTCGGACCGCCCGAATCCGTCGGTGCCGAGGACGTGCAGCGGGCGTGGCGTCCAACGGGCGATCTGGTCGGGAACCATCGTGAGGTAGTCGGTGATGGCGACGATCGGACCTTCGGTGTCGGAGAGCTTGCGGGTGACATCGCAGGTCTCGGGCTCGTCCATCGGATTGAGACGGTTGCGGCGCTCGATGTCGAGTGCCTGGGTCCGTAGCTGCTTGTACGACGTGGCGCTCCAGAGCTCGGCTGAGATGTCGTGGCGCTCGCTGAGCAACTCCCTTGCTTGTCTTGCCGCCGACTGGGCCGGCCCGGAGAAGAGGATCGTGGCTTTGCGGGCGCCGACATCGGGCCCGTCGCTCCACTTGTAGAGGCCGCTGGTGACATCGGAGTCGGCGACGTGATCGGGCCGCGGCGGCTGTTCGTAGTTCTCGTTGTAGATCGAGATGTAGTAATAGATGTCCTCACCATCGGCGGCGTGTGATGGGTACATGCGGCGCAGGCCCTCGTCGATGATCGCCGCGAGTTCGTAGGCGAACGCGGGGTCGTAGGCTTGGCAGGTCGGCACGGTCGAGGCCAGGAGGTGGCTGTGGCCGTCCTGATGCTGGAGCCCCTCACCGAGGAGTGTGGTGCGACCCGCCGTGGCTCCCATCAGGAAGCCGCGGGCCCGGGCGTCGGCGGCTCCCCAGAGCATGTCGCCCACTCGCTGGAACCCGAACATCGAGTAGAAAGTGAAGAACGGAACCATCGGCACGCCGCAGTTGGCGTAGGAGGTGGCGGCGGCGATCCAGCTGGCCGTGGAGCCGCCCTCGGTTATGCCCTCCTCGAGGATCTGGCCGTCCTTGCTCTCGGTGTAGGAGAGCAGCAACTCGTGGTCGACCGGCTCGTAGAGCTGACCGCGTGAGGCATAGATCTTGAACTCGCGAAAGAGGCTGTCCATCCCGAAGGTGCGGGCCTCGTCGGGCACGATCGGCACGACCCGCGGACCGAAGTTCTCGTCGCGCAGCATGTCGCGCAGCAGGGCAGTGAACGCCATCGTGGTCGAGACGGCCCGGCCGGCGGATCCCTTGCGCAGATCCTGGAAGATGGCCGGATTGGGGAGCCTGATCGGGCGCCGGTCACGGATGATTCTCGACGGAAGTGGCCCGCCGAGGGCTCGACGGCGTTCCATCACGTATTGCATCTCGACCGAGTCGGGAGCCGGCCGGAAGTAGGGCGGGCGACCGTCGGCCAGCGCCTCCTCGGAGATCTCGTCCTGCATGTGGAGTCGCTCTCGGAGCTCGAGCAGTTGGGCGTTGGTCATCTTCTTGATCGAGTGGGTTGCGTTGCGGCCCTCGAAACCCTTGCCGAGAGTCCAGCCTTTGATGGTCTTGGCGAGGATCACGGTCGGCTGGCCCTTGACCTCACTCGCCGCCTTGAAGGCCGAGTAGAGCTTGCTGTAGTCATGTCCGCCACGTGGAAGCGACCTGAGATCGTCATCGGAGAGATGCTCGACGAGGCGGCGCAGCCGAGGATCGGGTCCGAAGAAATGCTCTCGTACATAGTCGCCGGTCTCGACGGCGTAGCGCTGGAACTCGCCGTCGACCGTGGTGTTCATCTTGTTGAGCAGCACGCCGTCGACATCGTGTTGAAGCAGATCGTCCCAGCGGCTGCCCCAGATGACCTTGATCACGTTCCAGCCGGCGCCCCGGAACACACCCTCCAGTTCCTGGATCACCTTGCCGTTGCCGCGAACCGGACCATCGAGACGCTGGAGGTTGCAGTTGATCACCCACTTGAGGTTGTCGAGATCGGAGCGCCCGGCCAACGAGATTGCGCCGAGCGTCTCGGGTTCGTCGCACTCTCCGTCGCCGAGAAAACTCCAGATGTTGGATTGCGACGTGTCCTCGATACGGCGTTGCAGAAGGTATTTGTCGAAGCGAGCGTGGTAGATAGAATTGATCGGACCGAGGCCCATCGAGACCGTGGGGTACTCCCAGAACCAGGGCATCAGTCTCGGGTGGGGGTAGCTCGGCAGTCCGTTCCCCCCGACCTCCATGCGGTAGTTGTCGAGCTGCTGCTCCGACAGGCGACCTTCGAGGAAAGCCCGGGCGTAGATACCGGGTGCGGCGTGGCCCTGGAAGTAGACGTGGTCGCCGGCCAGACCGGAGTCCTTGCCGCGAAAGAAATGGTTGAACCCCACTTCATAGAGCGACGCCGAGGAGGCGTAGGTGGAGAGATGTCCCCCTATACCTTCGGCGGTCTTGTTGGCTCGGATCACCATCGCCGCCGCGTTCCACCGGATGAAGGCACGAATACGACGCTCGATGTCCTCGTCGCCGGGGAAGAACGGCTGTTCCTCGGCCGGGATGGTGTTGACGTAGGGAGTGGACGTGGTGGGTGGAACCCCGACCTGAAGTTCGTTGGCCCGCTCGAGCAGCTTGGAAACCAGGTATCGGGCCCGCGTCCGGCCCTTGGCTGCCACCACCGCGTCGAGCGAGTCGATCCATTCCGTGGTCTCTGTCGGGTCGAGATCGTGCAATTGGCGGGTGAAGTGGTCAGCCATCCGCCCATCCTTCCATCGGAACCACCCGTTCGTGTCGGTTCCGGCGCGGTTTCCGAACAATTTCCCCGACCCGTGGTTTCTCTTCGGTGACTCGGCGAGCGACAATGAGCGCTCACAACGGAGGTTGGTCTTGAAACGTCTCTTCGCCGCGCTGCTGTCGTTCTCGCTGGTGGCAGCAGCGTGCTCTGGGAGTTCCGAATCATCGGCCGCGGTCACCCCCACCGTCCCCGCCTCGACCACCATCACGACTCCGGCCACGACCACCACGGTTTCGGCGGCCACGACCACCACGACCACCACGGTTTCGAGGGCCACGACCACCACGGCCCGCACTCTCGCCCAGGCGGGAGGGCGCGCAACAAAGGCCGAGATCTCGGCGGCGATCGACGAATGGATGACCGATCGCGACCTTCCCGTGCCCGGGCTGAGCCTGGCTGTGCGATACCCCGACGGGTCCGAGATCTCGATCGCCCGTGGGGTGTCGGATCTGGTCACGGCATCCCCACTCACCACTGCCGACTATTTCCGGATCGGATCGATTTCGAAGACGATCACGGCCGCCACCGTGCTGCAGATGGTCGAGGACGGTCTGATCGGACTCGACGACCCGGTGTCGGACTATCTGGGCGATTGGCTCCCGGGCTACGTGATCGACGGTGTCGACTACGGCAACCGGGTCACGGTCAGGGAGATTCTCGGCCACACCGACGGCTTCAAGGAGTTCGCCTGGGACCTGGGCTTCTTCGATGCCGCATCGCGTCGCCTCGACCGGGCATTCGACCCGCGTGAGATCATCGACTGGGGGCTGAAGCAAGGTCCCCAGTTCGTTCCGGGTGAGGGCTACAACTACAACACGGTCGGCCTGGTGGCTGCAGGTCTGCTGATCGAGGCGGTGGCCGGACGACCGGCCGAACAGGAGATTCGGGCCCGTATCTTCGAGCCTCTGGGGCTCGACCACATTTTCCTGCCTCCGGGTGAGGTGCCCCCGGTGCCGATCGTCCACGGGTATGCGGTCGGTGTACTACGAGACATCCTCGACGCTCTTCCGGCGCTCGAGCCGCTGAAGGCCAAGGCCACGGTCGGTGACTACTTCGATGTCATGGCCGTACCGCAGCAGGCCCTTGACTCGGTCGGATGGACCGGCGGGGGGATGGAATCACAGGCCGGTGACCTGGCCGTGTTGTTCGCGTCGCTCTTCGACGGGACGCTGCTGTCCGATGCGTCTATCACCGCCATGACCACGCCCAACGATTTCGCCCCGTACGGATTGAGCCTCGACATCGGGGAGTGGAAAGGCCGCGTCTATCTCAACAAGGGTGGCGGCGTTCCGGGCTTCAGGAGCTTGGTCGGCTATCTGCCCGATTCGGGAGTGTCGGTTGCGCTACTGGCCAACGCCATCCCCCTCGCCCCGGATCTCGACGTTCTCATGAACGAAGTGCTGACTTTGGTTGCGCCCCGGTGACCGGGGCCACGGGCCCGCCCGGCGACAGCGGCGAAGGCTCCGGGCCGACCATCGTCTACACCGACGGGGCGTGCAAGGGGAATCCCGGTCCGGGTGGATGGGGGTGGGTGGTTCCCGGTGGACGCCGAGCCAGCGGGGGAGAGCCACGAACCACCAACCAGCGCATGGAGCTGTCGGCCGTCCTCGACGCGCTGCGGGAGCTTCATGGCCGGGTGGTCGTCATCTCCGATTCCACCTACGTGGTCAACTGCTTCCGCGACGGCTGGTGGAAGGGCTGGGTCGAGCGGGGATGGCGCAATTCGAAGAAGGAACCGGTGGCCAACCGCGACCTGTGGGAACCTCTGGTCGAGCTCTACCGGTCGAGGGCTGACGAGATCGAGTTCCGCTGGGTCAAGGGTCATGCCGGCAACGAGTGGAACGATATCGCCGACCGGCTGGCGGTCGAGGCAGCCGAGGCGCAACCGCGTGACCCGGCGGGCGCTTGCTCCGGAAACGACGGGGAACCCGCCTCCTTGATGGCGGGTCCGTCGTGGATGCCTCCGGGACGGTCGCTGGCCGCGTTTGGTGTGCAGCCCCGGGCGCTCGGCGGTTTCGACGACAATCCGGTCGGCGACGATGTCAGGCGACGCTTGGCCGAGGTTTTCGTCGCCAAGCACGAAATGCACCCCGATCTCGTGATTCTGACCGGTTTGCGACTGGGAGCGGAGACGCTGGCGGCTCTGGCCGCTATCGATGCCGGCGTGCCCCACGTCGTCGTGCTCCCGTTCCCGGAGCCCGACACCAAGTGGCCGGCCCCGTCGCGGCGCCGGTTCGCCGATCTCTGTCGCATGGCTCTGGCCCTGGTGCTTCTCGAAACCGTCCTTCCGTCCACGCCGCAGCAGGCCGGTCAGGCGTTGTCGCGTCGCAATGCCTGGATGGCGCGGGTGGCCGACGAGGCGGTGGTGGTCCGCAACTCTTCGGACCCGTGGGTCGCCAAGCTGGTGGCCGACCTCGAACGCGAGATGCCCGACGATGTGTGGCACATCGACATCTGAGGCCCACTCGCTCCGCCACATCGGTGGAACCCGGCCGGAATGGCGGGGCGCCGAGAAGTGTTCTCAGCTTCGATACGACCAGGAGGCACCTGTGGCACGAGCAATTTTCAACGGCGCGGTGATCGCCGAGAGCGACGACATCGAGATCGTCGAGGGCAACTCCTATTTCCCGATCGACTCTCTCGACCGAAGCCGGCTGAGCGATTCGTCACGCCGGACCTCGTGCCCATGGAAGGGAGTCGCCTCCTACTGGAACGTGGAGGTCGACGGAAAGCGGGCCGACAACGCGGCGTGGTACTACCCGACTCCCAAGCATGGGGCCGAAGCAGTGGCCGATCGGGTGGCGTTCTACGGAGTGGTCACCATAGAGAACTGAGCGCCGACCGGCATCAACCGTCGGACGCCAGGAACTCGTCGATTCTCTCGAGTGTGCGCTCCATGTCGGCGGGGTGTTTCTTCGGGTACCGGAGAAGTTCGATCGCCTTGGGCACTACGGCGTAGGACCAGTCGAAGGTCTCCGTGACCAGAGTTCCACCTTCGACGGGCTCGAGTTCATAGCGCCAGCGATGGCCCCCGAGATGAGCCCACGCGATCAGTCGGTTCTCTTCGAGTTCCTTGACCGTCGAGCTGATGCGGTAGGGCACTCCGAGCTTCATGCCCATACGGAACTTCGAGCCGAGTTCAAGCCGGTCCGGGCCGTTCACCACGGCCCTGACGCTGCCCGAGCCGTCGATCTTGGCGTGACCGGCCGGGCTGGCCAGCAAGTCGAAGATCTTCTCGGCGGGTTGGGGAATGACCCTGGACACCGATACACGACGATCGTTCACACGGACTCCTCGGCCGAGGAAGTGGGGGCGGCGGGACGGCCGAGTATCGCACGCAGAGCCGACTCGAGATCGGAGTGGGTGAATTCGAAACCGTCGTCAGTGAGCTTCTCGGGGCCGACGCGTGTGCTGGTGTAGAGCAGAGCGTCGGTGAGTTCGCGCCCGAGCCGGGCCCAGAGCGCCGGCTTCGGGGTCGGGAGGAGCGTTGGCCGGTGCAGCACACGCCCGAGGGTGCGAGTGAACTCGGCGTTGGTGACGGCCGACGGCGCCACGAGGTTCACCGGACCACTCAGGTCGGACTCGAGAAGATGGACCAAGGCCGCCACCTCGTCGTTGATCGAGATCCAGCTCCAATACTGGTCACCCCGTCCGATCCGGCCACCGATCCCGGCTCGAAAGAACGGGAGAATCTGGGCGATCGCTCCGCCCCCGGTCGACAACACGATGCCGGTGCGGGCGAAGACCACTCGGCAGCCGCGGTCGGCCGCGACGGCCGCGGCGTTCTCGAGAGACGTGCAGACCGACGCCAGGAAGTCATCGCCCGCCGGGGTCGTTTCCGTGGCGATGTTCGTGCCCGTGTCGCCGTAGACGCCGATGGCGGAGCCGGCCACGAATGCTCTCGGGCCGTCGTCGAGTCGGCCGATCGCTCCGGCCAGCAACCGGTTGCCCTCGACGCGGCTGTCGAGAATCAGCTTCTTCTGGGCCGGTGACCAACGGGCGTCGGCTATGCCCCGCCCGGCAAGATTGATCACCGCGTCGACACCGTCGAGTGTCCCGGGATCGAGTTCCCGGCGTGCCGGATCCCACTGGATCTCGGATGTCCCCGAAACGACCGGTCGTCTGACCAACCTGATGACAGTGTGGCCTGCCGACTGCAGCGTGGGCACCAGAACAGAGCCGATGAGACCGCTCGAACCGGCAACCGCGACTCGCATGTGGTACTCCCATCGGTATCGGCGGGTTCGCGGCCGAGCCTAACCCGGTGGGCGGTACGCGCCCCTGGAGACTCGTCTACTCTGGCGCGCAGCACCGAGACGGAGGAGGCACGATGACCGAGGAGACAGGTGTCGAGAAGACACCGAGCCGATCGCTGGCGGGCCTGGCCATCGCGGCCCTGATAGCCACCGCGCTGACCCTCTTCATTGTTCAGAACACCGACTCCACCCCGGTGAGTTGGTTGTGGGTCGACGGATCAGCGCCGCTGTGGGTGATAATTTTCGGTGCGGCGCTAGCCGGTGCCGTGCTGAGCGAGGCGCTGGGATGGATCATCAGGCGGTCCCGTCGGCGGCGCTGAGATCACTCGACGCCGCGATCAGGCGGTCCTTCCTCGCATCGGCGGCGGGTGAACAACACAAGGATCATGCCGAGTCCGGCCACCGGATCGGTGAGTGGGCCGTTTGACTCATGTGTGCCGCGGTGGTGCCGATGGTTCGCGGTGTCGTTTCTCTTGCGCCCAGTTTCCCACACCCATGGCCACGCGCTCTTCGATCGAGTCGACCGGGGCGCGATCGACCACGAAATCGGCCGGTCCGTCGATCTGATCGGCGGGCGACATGGGTTGGTGGCCGAACATTTCGCGTATCCGACGACGCCGGCACCACCACCCGTCGCCGACGCGGCGGTTCGTCGCCGTTACCGGGAGGCGATCGCGTGAGTGCGCCCCGGCTCATCCACCTCACCACCACCGACATGAGCCTCGACTGGCTGCTGCGGTCTCAGCTCGAGGCGTTCGCCGACGCCGGCTACGAAGTGATCGGGGTGTCCGCCCCGGGTCCTCATGTTGATTCGCTGCGGGCGTCAGGGATCGAGCATGTGGCGGTGAAGTCACTCACCAGGTCGATGTCACCCCTGAATGATCTGCGTGCCATGCGCGAACTTGTCGGGATATTCCGCCGCCTGCGCCCCGACATCGTTCACACCCACGACCCGAAGCCGGGAATCATGGGAAGGATCGCGGCACGGGCGGCCCGGGTCCCGGTGGTCGTCAACACGGTTCACGGCCTCTACGCGTTGCCCGAGGACGGACTGGTGAGGCGCTCGGTCGTCTGCGGACTGGAACGCGTCGCGTCCGCGTTCTCCGACGCCGAACTTCTCCAGAATCCGGAGGACCTTGATGTCTTGCGTCGGATCGGCGTGAGCCACGAGAAGATGACGCTGCTCGGCAACGGTGTGGATCTGCGTCGCTTCGATCCGGCTCGGCACGGGTGGGTCAGGGACCGGGTCCGTGACTCGTTGGGTATCGGTCCTGACACCGTGGTCGTCGGTGTGGTCGGCCGGCTGGTCTGGGAGAAGGGCTATCGGGCGATTTTCGAGGCGGCTCGACTACTCGACGATTCGAACTGTGTGTTCGTGGTCGTCGGACCGACCGAACCCGGGAGGTCCGGCGCGGTTGATACCGCGGCCACGGCGTCGGCTGAAGCGAACGGCGTGAGGTTCATGGGACGGCGTGACGACATGCCCGATCTCTACTCGGCCTTCGACATCTACGCGCTGGCGTCCCGCCGGGAGGGGTATCCACGGTCGGCGATGGAAGCCTCGGCCATGGGGCTTCCGGTGGTGGCCACCGATATTCGAGGCTGTCGGCAGGTCGTGGCCGACGGAGTGACCGGCACACTCGTGCCGGTCGACGACGGACCGGCCATGGCGGACGCGCTACGTGAGTTGATCCGGTCACCGGAGCTGAGGCTCGCCATGGGTGCCGCGGCCCGCCGTCGGGCCGAGCAACTCTTCGATGATCGACGTGTGGTGGAGACGACCCTGCGTACCTACGAGTGGTTGCTCGGACGTTCACCGGCCGGTCTGGCGACGCTCTCGTAGATCTGCCGGATCTCGATGGTCGTCGGTGGCGTTTCCTCAACGGGAGTGTTTCCGCGACCTGGGATGTGCCGCGCGAATCGGCGACCATCGGTGATCTGACGGATCGACCGGCCGGCCGAGCAGTTCACCGGCGTGCTCTGATCAGGGATCTTGTCGGGTCCGGCGACGCTCATGATCCGAGTGGGGCGGAGAGTCCGGCGGTAGGCCCTTGCGGATCCGCTTCTGTTCGTACTGGGCGACATCGGCCCGGCGCAGCAGCTCGTTCGGCGTGTGCACCTCGGTGGTCGCCAGCGCCACGCCGCACGACATCGAGCGGCCGTGGCTCGACTCCTTGAGCAGATCGAGGGCCAGATCCATGATCGGATGTGAAGAGAGCATCCCGCCGCCGTCGAGGACCACACAGAACTCGTCACCCCCGATGCGACACACGGTGCTGTTGGCAACCGACCCCGCCGCTGATGCCAACGCGGCGCCGGCCGCGACGAGCAGGTCGTCGCCCGCGGAATGCCCGAGCGTGTCATTGATGATCTTGAGGCCGTCGACATCGCACATGATGAGGGCCACGTCCTGCCGTTCGACCGCCGGCCGGTCGAAGATCTCCTGAAGACGGTGTTCGAGCACGCGCCGGTTGCCGAGGCCGGTGAGGGGATCGGTGAAGGCCAGTTCCTCGAATTCGGCAAAGCGCTCTGCCTGCACGACGGCGGCAGAGATGTGGGACGCGACCTGGCGCAGTGTCAACAGATCGTCGTGATCGAGATTGCGCTGATCGGCGTTGGTGGTGGCAATGACGAACCCCCACACCTCGTTGCCGATGCTGATCGGCCACGCCGCCTCGGAACGCAGACCCCTGCTGTGGAGCGAGGCGGTGTTGGGGTCGTCGGAACGGCCTTCGTCCACCGACCGGATGTAGCCCTCACCGCCGAGGATCAGATCGAACCCGGGACGGTCGTCGTTGTCATGGTGCTCGAGGGCCGGGAAGGTCTCCACTCCTTCGGGCAGGTCGCCGACGTTGACGAGCACATGGGCCTGGGAACGGTCGTGGTCGACCCTCCCGATGGAGACTGCGGTGGCTCCGAGAGCGAGAAGTGCCTGCTGACCGATCACCTGCAACACGTCGGGCATGCGACTGATCGCCCGCACCGCCGCCCCGATGCTGATCAGGGCATCCACCGGTGAATCATGATGGGGGGCCACGAACCGGTCGAGCGACTCGAGAATGGAATCGAGGTCGACGCCGGCATCGATCGGCGGGCCCGACTCGAGTTCGACCACGGCGGCAGCGCCGAGATCAGGATCAAGTGTGGTGCCGAGAAGTTCGTCGACCCGTCGTCGTCGGGCGGTCCAGTTCGGAGCGGCGGCGTGCTGAGGATGTCCGATGAGGGTGGCGGCCAGAGAGAGCAGCCGCGAGGAGAGTGGAATGTCGGGTCCTCGTAGGCCGTGGGGGCCGCCGCTGCCGTCCCAGCGTTCATACTGATGACGTATCGCCCGAGCGGTGCCGGACAGGTACGGAAGGCGACCGAGCACGCTGGCCGCGAGGACGGCCGCAGCCGGATCGGGTACGACATCTGCGGTGCCCACCGGCCTGACGTGAGTGAACACGATGGAGATCTCACCGAGGATCGCGCCGCAGATGGCGTCGACGCGCTCGGTCGTCGGCACCCCGGCGGCGACGGCCAGCCGGTCGACGAGTGCAGCACGGAGGGCGGCGCGGTGGGCCGCGGGCGGGTCGAACACCTCAAGTGACCGGGCCAGCGCGGTGATCGAGGCGCGCGCCGCGAGGTCGAGAGGCGCAGCGGTCCGATCGGTTGCCGCTCGAAGGGAGTCGATTCCAGCACTCTCCGACAGCTTGCTCACCCCTTCACGCATGGACCGGCACGTCTTCCCAGGACCAGTTGTACCAGAAGAATATAGTCACGGAAAGTGCGATTAGTCACCACAGTACGTGGTAATTGTCGGACCCGTCGAATCAGGCGGACTCCACGCCCGATCAAGATGCGATGAGGTTCTCGATCTGTCTGGTGAGCCGGTCGACACCGAGGGCGCCGAGAAGCCCGCGGGCCGAGCCGTCGTCGTCGATGAAGACGAATGCCGGTTGGCTGGTGATGCCGAATTCCCGCCAGAGTTCGAGATCAAGGTCGGCGATGTGGGGGAAGGCCCCGAGACCGTAGTCGGCGACGAAACGGGTCATGGCGTCGGCATCGTCACGGCCGGCCACGCCTATGAACGTGACCTGGTCTCCGTAGGACTGCTGCACCGATGCGACCGCACCGGATTCTCTGGCGCAGATCGGTCACCAAGGGGCCCAGAACCACAGGACGAGATCCTGTCCGGCATAGTCGCCGGTGTCGAGTGACGATCCGTCGACCGTGGTCGTCCGGAACTGATAGGGCCAGTCGGTCGGCGTCCCGGCGTCGGAGCCCGGTCCGCCGGAGGCCGGGTTGGTCGCGGGCGCCGCGGTACCGGTCGTGCCGGACGACGACGAGCACGCCGCCCCGATCAGGGCCGAGGCGAGAATCAGGGGGAGAAATCGGTGCAAGGCAGCGCATGATAGGTGACACCGGGAGATACTGGAGGTCGCCACGAGGCCGAAGAATGTCGCCTTTCCGACGTTCGTGGCCTCGGCCCGCCGTCCTCCGCTCCCCGGGAATCCATCGATGAGCACCCGAAAGCTGATCCTCCTCGCGCTGCTCTGCGGAATGCTGATTCTGGTGGCGTCGGCCGTGCAGTTCACCATGCTCGCCTGATCAGCGGTCAAGTTTGACACCAGTCGATAGAGTCGCCACGAGCAAGGAGATGCCAGTGTCGGATGTGCAACACGACGTGATCGTCATCGGTGGAGGCCCGGCCGGCTACGCCGCCGCCCTCTACGGCGCCGGCGCCGGTCTCGACATCGGATTGGTCGAGAATCGATGGATCGGCGGCACCTGTCTCAATGTGGGATGCATTCCGGCCAAGGAGCTGCTCGAGACGGCCCACGTCTACCGCACCGTTCGCGGGGCGGCCGACTTCGGAATCAACTCGAGCGAGCCCACCGTCGACTGGTCGGTCACCATGACCCGCAAACAGGCGATCGTCGATCAGCTGGTGGGCGGCCTCACCGGATTGCTCAAGGGCCGCAAGGTCACCGTCTACAACGGTTCGGGGTCTCTCGGAACCGACCACGAGGTGTCGGTCACCGGCGGCGCGTCGGGTGATCTGTCGATCAGCGCCCGCAACGTGATCCTGGCCACCGGATCCCAGCCCCGCACGATTCCCGGATTCGAGGTCGACGGTTCGTTGGTCGTCACCTCCGACGAGATGCTTTCCATCGAGAGGCTTCCTTCCTCGGCCGTGGTGATCGGCGGAGGCGCCATCGGATGTGAGTTCGCGTCGATGATGGCCGATCTCGGCACCGAGGTGACGATTCTCGAGGCCCTCCCGCAGATATTGACCGGGTGTGACAGCGATGCGGCCAAGGTCGTGCAGCGGTCGTTCAAGAAGCGCAACATCACGGTACGCACCGGTGTGATGGTCCAGGGCCACTCTCCCGACCGGTCGGGTTCGTCCACCGTGGTCACGTTCGGTGAAGGGGAGTCGGTCGACGTGGAACTGGTGGTGGTCTCCGTCGGGCGTCGCCCCTACTCGGATCTTCTCGATCTCGTGGGCACGGCCGTGGTGGTCGACGAGCGCGGATTCATCGAGGTTGACGATTTGTGCCGCACCGGAGAAGCCGGCGTGTGGGCGGTCGGCGACCTGATCAAGACCCCTCAGCTGGCCCACGTCGGATTTGCCGAGGGGATGCTCGCGATCAAGGACATCCTCGGGGAGAATCCGCTGCCGCTCGATCATCTCGGCACCCCTTGGTGCATCTACTGTCATCCCGAGGTGGCCTTTGCCGGCTACACCGAGGACGCGGCGATCGCTGCCGGATACGAGGTCGTCACATCGTCGCACCGATTCATCGGCAACGGCAGAGCCAAGATCATCGGTGAGACCGACGGCATCGTGAAGGTTGTCGCCGAGAAGCTTCCTGATGGCACGGGTGGACGCATCCTCGGGGTCCACATGGTGGGACCCTGGGTCACCGAGCAGCTCGGACAGGGCTACCTCGCCGTCAACTGGGAGGCGACCGTCGACGAGGTCGCCGCCTTCATTCAACCCCACCCGACCATGAGCGAGTTGTTCGGCGAGACGATCCTGTCCCTGACCGGTCGTTCTCTGCACGGATGAACTTGGCCACCAATGGAAGATCCAGAGAGACCACACGACTACAGACGAGGATCCGATGGCTGATGTGACAATGCCCCAACTCGGTGAGACCGTCACCGAGGGAACCATCACCAAGTGGTTCAAGAACGTCGGCGACGCCGTCGAGATGGACGAGATCCTGTTCGAGATCTCCACCGACAAGGTCGATTCGGAAGTGCCGTCGCCGGTGGCGGGAATCCTCCAGGAGATCCTCGCCCAGGAAAACGACGTGGTCGAGGTGGGTCAGGTGCTGGCCCGTGTCGTCGAGGCCGGGGCTGAGGCCCCCCCTCCTGACCCCGACGATTCGCCGCCGGCCGATACCCCGGCACCACCCCGGCCGCCCGAGGTCGCCGCCACCCCGCCGCCGGTCGTCCCCCCGCCTCCACCGCCACCCGCTCCACCGGCGCCGGCGGTCGAGGCCGCGCCGTCCTCGGGAGGGGCCGGTCGGGTCCTGTCCCCCGTGGTCAGGCGTCTGCTCGCCGACCACGGTCTCGATGCGTCGGCGGTCACCGGCACCGGTCTCGGCGGTCGCATCACCAGGTCCGACGTCGAGAAGCTGATCCAGGCCCAGGCTCAAACGGCATCCACAGCCGCGCCGGTACCCCCGCCTCCGCCCCCGCCCGCGCTCGCTCCGCCCCCCGCGGCTGCTTCCCCGGCCGTGGTCGGCCCGGTGCCGCTGCCCACCGTTGCCGTCGGGCAGCGTGATCAGGTCGTTGCGCTCAGCAACATCCGAAAACGCACCGCTGAACACATGGTGATGTCGAAACACACGTCGCCCCATGTGCTCACCGCCATGGAAATCGACTACGAGCGGGTCGAGCAGGTCCGCAAGGCGGTCAAAGCCGCCTGGAGGGCCGATGAGGGGTTCAGCCTCACCTATCTTCCGTTCATTGCGCGAGCCGTTGTCGATGCGCTCCGCGAATACCCTCGGCTCAACGCCAGCTTCGGGGGTGATCACCTTGTCGTCCACGAACAGGTCAACCTGGCGATAGCGGTCGATCTCGACTTCGATGGCCTGCTGGCACCCGTGGTGAAGAACGCCGACGGCAAGCGCCTGCGACAGATAGCCCGTGAAATCGTCGATGTGGCCGGGCGGGCTCGCACCAAGCAGTTGGTGCCCGACGATTTGTCGGGCGGAACGTTCACTCTCACCAATGCCGGCCAGTACGGCACGATGATGCAGTTCCCGATCATCAACCAACCGCAGGTGGCGATCCTCTCCACCGACGGAGTGCAGCGCAAGCCCGTGGTGGTGACCGACGGATTCGGAAACGAGTCGATCGCGATCCATTCGGTGGGCGTGCTTGCCATGGCCTGGGACCATCGTGCCTTCGATGGCGCCTACGCCGCGGCGTTCATGCACCGCATCAGGGAGATCATCGAAACCCGCGACTGGGAGGCTGAGGTCCGCTGACCGCCACACTCGCCACTGCGCCGATGCTCCGGATCCGCTGGCTGGGTCGGGTCGGATACCACGACTCCCTCGTCTTGCAGCATCAGCTGTTCGACGGATCGCCCGACGATCATTTGCTGCTGCTCGAGCATCCCGACGTGATCACACTCGGTCGGCGCGCCGACACGTCGCACCTTCTGGTGGATGTCGAACAATTCGGCGCCGAGGTCGTCGAGGCCGATCGGGGCGGCGATGTCACCTATCATGGCCCCGGTCAGTTGGTTGGATACCCGATACTCACCGTGCCGGGCAAGCGGGGGGGTGGCATGGCCGACACCGTGGCCTACGTCGACGGGGTCGAGCAACTCATCATCGACGTGCTCGGCGATCTCGGTCTCGCCGGTGGGCGGATCGCCGGCAGCACCGGGGTGTGGATCGACCCGGACGGGTCGCGGCCGCGCAAGATCGCGGCGATCGGCGTGCGTCTGTCGAGAGCTCGGTCGATGCACGGCTTCTCTCTCAACGTCGACCCCGACATGGAGTGGTTCTCGCGGATCGTTCCGTGCGGAATCACCGACAAGGGCGTGACCTCGCTCGTCGCCGAGGGTGTCGATGTCTCGATGCGCGAGGTCGTCGATCTCGTGGCGACCAGGGCGTCGCAGCGGTGGGCCGGCACCGGTGGCGTTGAGCGGGCCGACGTGGCATGGCGGGCCGACGATGCCGGTCTCGCTCCGTTCAGCAGGGGTGAGGGTCCGGGTGGCCCGATCGGTCGCCACGGCGTCGGGTACGGCGACTGCGCCGATGGCACGTCGGCACGTCTGCTCGGACGCCTGGCCGAGGCCGGCGTCGGTTCGGCCGACCCGGTCCGGCTCAGGGCCCGCAAACCCGAGTGGATGAAGGTGCGCCTCGACCACGGTCGGACCTTCCGCCTGACCCGCTCCACCCTGCGGGATCTCGACCTGGTCACCGTCTGCGAGGAGGCGGGCTGCCCCAACGCATCGGAGTGCTGGAACGACGGCACCGCCACGTTCATGATTCTCGGCGAGCGTTGCACCCGCGCTTGCGGCTTCTGCCTGGTCGACACCCGAAAGCCGCTGGTGCCCGATACCGACGAGGCCGCCAGGGTGGCTGAGGCGGTCGAACGAATGGGTCTCTCACACGCCGTCGTCACCATGGTCGCCCGCGACGATCTCGCCGACGGAGGCGCGGGGGCGGTGGCCGAAACGGTCGCTGCCATCCGGAGTCGCTGCCCCGGCACGTCGGTCGAGACGTTGATCTCCGACATGAAGGGTGACCCGGCGGCGCTGTCGGTTGTGTTCGATTCTTCGCCCGACGTCCTCAACCACAACGTCGAGACGGTGGCCAGGCTCCAGCGCGCGGTGAGACCGTCGGCCGGTTACGCCCGAAGCCTGTCGGTGTTGTCGAGAGCCAAGCAGAGCGGCCTCGTCACCAAATCGTCGCTGATCGTGGGTATGGGTGAGACCCACGACGAAATCGTGCAGACGCTCGCCGACCTGCACGCCATAGGTACCGACATCGTCACCATCGGTCAATACCTGCGTCCCACGTCACATCATCTCCCCGTCGCCAGGTGGTGGGAGCCCGAGATGTTCGTGCGATGGAAGCACATCGGCGAGGAGATGGGTATCGGTCACGTGGAGTCGTCGCCGCTCACCCGTTCGAGCTACCACGCCGCGCACGCGGCCCGCAAGGTGTCGGCCGGTCGTTGACGCCGGGATCTGCAAACGCTTACATGAGTGCGGCGCAACTGGTCGCCCCTTCCCGATCGTGAGAATTCATTGAGTGATGCCGGTGTTCCCGCATGGTTGTCCAACTCGGTTGGCTACGAGGTCTACATAAGGTCGTTCGGCGACGGTAACGCTGACGGGATCGGCGACATGGTCGGGCTGCTCCCACATCTCGATCACCTGGCGTGGCTGGGGGTCGACGTCGTGTGGATCACGCCCTTCTACCCGTCGCCGATGGCCGACTACGGCTACGACGTGGCCGACTACGAGGGAGTGGCGCCCGAGTTCGGCACCCTCGATGATTTTGACCGGGTTGTGGCGCGCGCCCATGATCTCGGCCTGAGGGTCGTGGTCGACATCGTCCCCAACCACACCAGTGACGTCCATGCGTGGTTCGAGGCTTCGCGCTCCGATCCCGAGGGTGACCACCGCGACTACTACATCTGGCGCGACCCCGCGCCAGGCGGCGGTCCACCCAACAACTGGATGAGCCACTTCGGCGGGCCGGCGTGGACGCTCGACGAGGCAAGTGGCCAGTACTACCTCCACCTGTTCCTGCCCGAGCAGCCTGATCTGAATTGGCGTAACCCGGCCGTGAGGTCGGAGTTCGAGAAAATCCTCCGGTTCTGGCTCGACCGAGGTGTCGACGGCTTTCGCATCGATGTGGCCCACGCCCTCATCAAGGACGAGCAGCTCAGGGACAACCCGATGCTGATGCCTCTCGACGGGGTGACCGACGCCAGCTACCGGTTCATCTGCATGGACCACCGCTACGACCTGACCCAACCGGAGACTCTCGACATCTACCGATCGTGGCGACACATCGTCGAGCAGTACGACGCCGTGCTCATCGGCGAGACCTATGTTCTCGATCCGGCAGATCTGGCGAAGATGCTCCCCGGCGATGGCCTGCACATCGGCTTCTGGTTCACGCCGATGCACATGGAATGGGAGGCGGGCGCCATTCGCCGCACGCTGTCCGCTGCCACTGAAGCGGTTCCGGCCGGTGTCGGATGGGTCCAGAGCAGTCACGACGAGTCACGGCCGGTGGCGCGCTACGGCGGCGGCGATCTCGGTCGTCGTCGTTCGCTTGGGCTGAGCGTTCTGATGATGGGGCTGCCCGGGGTGCCCTTCATTTACCAAGGCGAGGAACTCGGCCTCGACGACGGCGTCGTTCCCGCCGATCAGCTCACCGATCCGCTGGCGGTACGCAACGAGGATTCGGTCGGCCGCGACGCCTGTCGAACCCCAATGCCGTGGGGCCCCGGACCGAACCTCGGCTTCTCCACCGCGGCCCGGACCTGGCTGCCCATTGGTCACGGTGTGGAGTGGAGCGTCGCCTCGGAGATGGCCGATCCCCGGTCGCATCTCAATCGGGTGAGGGAACTATTGCGGGTCCGATGTGCCATCACCGACCTGGCCACCATGCCCACCCGGTGGCACGACTGCCCCGGTGATCTCGTGGGGTTCTCCCGAGGCGATCACATTTTCGTTCTCAACGTCGGCGACACCGTGGCGTCATGGCAACCCGGCGGCAGATGGGACTGTGTCTACCGATCGGTGGGATTCGAGACCGATTCGAGCATGTCCGAGATCTCGCTGGTGCCGGCAGAGGCCGTGATCCTCGCTCGATCAGCACCTGGTCCGACATGACCGATCCGAGTGGTCGGGGAGGACGGGCCAGAATCGAGGATGTCGCCTCGATGGCCGGTGTGTCGGTGGCGACGGTGAGCCGCGCTCTGCGTGGCCTCCCCAATGTCGCCGAATCGACGCGTGGGCGGGTCGAGAGGGCAGCCGAAGCCCTCAACTATCACGCGCTGCCGAGTGCCAGTGGACTGGCGTCGGGTCACAGCAGCAATGTGTCGATCGCGGTACCGGTTCTCAACTCCTGGTATTTCTCCGAGGTGGTCGCCGGTGCCGAGGCGGTCCTGTCGGAGTCCGGCTATTCACTTTCGGTCACCGCGGTGCCGAGCCCCGAGGAACGGCTCGGATTCGTCCGCGGCTCGGCGGCGTCGCGTGCCGCTGAGGGGCTGATAATGGTCGACCTACCGCTTGACGATGCCGAAATAGAGATGCTCCGTGCCGCGCCGCTCGGCGTTGTCACCACGGGATTCGACTGTGTGGTGTTCCCTTCGGTCGTGGTCGACAATGTGGGGATCGGATTCAAGGCCACCCAACATTTGATCGACCGGGGCCACACCCGGATCGGATTGTTGAACGGGCAGTCGGAGGATCCGCTCCACTTCACGGTTCCCAACGATCGTGCCCGCGGGTATGAGCAGTGCCTCTCGGCGGCCGGGGTGAGCCCCGATCCACGACTCGCTTGCAAGGGGAATTTCTCGACCGCGGGCGGCCTCGCGGCGATGGCCGAGTTGTTGAGGCTGTCGGACCCGCCGTCGGCGGTATTCGCCATGTCCGACGAGATGGCCTTCGGGGCGATCTGGGCGGCCCGCAATGCCGGCCTCTCGATCCCCGAGGACCTGGCGGTGATCGGGGTCGACAACCATGACCTCGCCGAGATGATGGGCCTCACCACGATATGTCAGGACGTCGACCAGCACGGTGTGGTGGCGGCGCGGCGCCTGGTCGAGGTGCTCGAAGGTCGGGGTGCCGCCGCTGGGCCGGTCGAAGTTGCCACGCGCCTGATCGTGAGAACCACGACCTGAGCACGCCGCGCCGTGAACCTCCTGCCGCCCGGTTTCGACGCGAATGTCGGCTGGCGCTTGATCCACGACCCGATTCATGTAAGCGTTTTCAGGCGCGCCCCGCCGGGGCCCGTGATTCAACCTCCGTTCCTACCTCTGGTCGGACGGGGTCCTTGGGAGGAGACAACATGAAGTCAAGATGGCTCAAGCTGCTCGCGGTGGTGATGGTGTTCTCGGCCATCGCGGCTGCGTGTGGCAGCGACAGCGGGTCGACCAATACCGCTTCACCGACCACCGCCGCACCCAGCGGGAACTCCGTGCTGGCGGGAACGTCGGTCACGATCACGGGTCCGGAGCGGGCCGAGGAAGAGGCTGGAGCAATCCAGAAGGCCCTCGATGTGTTCGCCAAGGCCAACAACATGACGATCACCTATTCCGGTGACGTCGACTGGGAGGCCAACATCAACGTGCAGGTCGCGGGGCAACCCGCCCGACATCTCGATCTTCCCCCAGCCCGGCAAGCTCGCCGATTTTGCCCGGGCCGGTGACCTGAAGCCTTTGGGTGACACCGCCGCGGCTGCCACCGCCGCCAATTGGGCCCCGTCCTGGACCGTCTTCGGCAAGGTGGACGGCGTGCAGTACGGTGTCCCGGTCAAGACCGACCTCAAGTCTCTGGTGTGGTACCAGCCGCAGCGTTTCGCCGATGCCGGCTATGAGGTTCCGACCACGTGGGACGACCTCGTCAAACTCAGCAACCAGATGATCGCTGATGGCAACACGCCGTGGTGTGTCGGTATCGAGTCGGGCCAGGCCACCGGCTGGCCGTTCACCGACTGGGTCGAGGATCTCATGCTTCGCAAGTACGGCGCCGACGTCTACGACCAGTGGGTCAGCCACGAGATTCCGTTCAATGACCCCCGCGTGGTCGAGGTGTTCAACATGGTCGGTGACCTGTGGAACACCGATGGCGCCGTGTTCGCCTCCGGCGGATCGATCGCCGCCACCGCCTTCCAGGACAACGGCCAGCCGTTGGTCGACGGCGACTGCTTCATGCATCGTCAGGCATCGTTCTACGCCGCCTTCTTCCCCGACGGCACCAAGTTCGCCGACGGATCCCCCGAAGCGGTCGACGTGTTCTACTTCCCGGCGATCAAGGGTGACAAGCCCGTGCTGGGCGCCGGCACCCTGGCCGCCGGATTCAACGACAAGCCGGCCACCGAGGCGGTACTCGAGTACATGTCGACCGCGGCTTACGCCGAAGCTCGTCAGAACGCCCAGACTGCCCTCAAGGGTGGTGGCCTCTCGGGCTTCCTGTCTGCTGCCAAAGGGCAGGACATGAGCATCTATCAGCCGCTCGAGAAGTCGTTCATCGACATCCTGGCCAGCGCCGATCCGGTTCGGTTCGACGGTTCGGACCTGATGCCCGCCGACGTCGGCGCCGGCACGTTCTGGAGCGAGGGCACCTCGTTCGTGAACGGCGACGAGACCGCGCAGCAGGCTGCCGACAAGATCGAGGCTTCCTGGCCTGCCGGCTGAGAGTCTCGAATTGAGTGAGCGATGAATCGGGGGTGCCGTCGAGAACGGCGGCACCCCCGGTGTCGTGATAGGTATTGGCGCGTCAACCTGTGGACTTGCCGGGGGTAGTGAGTGGGGAAAGTCGTTGAAACTCTGGTGAGCGTCGTGGTGGCCGTGTCGGCCAGCGCAGCGATCTGGGTCGGCGCCAACCTGTTGTTCAATCAGGTCACCACGCGATGGCGTGCGCTTCAACACCATCGCGGGGGCCTCGGCGGGCTTCATTTTGATGGTCGTCCTCGATGGCAACGGATTGCTACTCCCGCTCGGCCCGAACTCCGACACGATCGGCACGATTCCGGCCTTCCTCTGGACTCCGTTGATCGGAGCGGTGGTGTTCGGGGCGCTGGCCGGGTTCCTTTCGACGGTGGACGGGTCGGCGCGGCGGCGACTGGTCTCGGTCGTGATGTTCGGGGTCATCGGTGTGGCCATCGGGCTGTTGATCGACAACCCGTATCAACCTTCATTCGGCTACGGGGCCCTCGGGGGCTGGACGATCGGGTTGGCGGCCACGGGCGCGGTGGTGTCGGGCCTGAGGCATCGTCCGGCTGTCAACGGGGCCGCGGTCGGGGCGGCGATCGGCTGGATCGTCGGCGGGTTCGGAGCGGCGACTCTCGGTACCGGTTCGATGTTCGAGGCTTTGATCGGTGTCGTGGTGCCCGCCCTGCTCCTCGGGTGGAGGTTCGGCCGAACCGGCAACGCCGACGTTGTGTCTCGTGGTCGTATCGACGCGGGCTCGAGGGCCTTCATTTTCCTCACACCCGCGTTGGCGTTCGTCGCCGTCACGTTGGTGATCCCCACCGTTCGGACCGTTTATCTGTCTCTGCTCGACCGGCGCTCCGTGAACTTCGTCTGGTTCGAGAACTACAGCTCGGTGTTCAGCGGTTCCGACAGCCTTGATCTGAGCAACTGGGCCCAGATCTTCACGAGTCGGTTGTTCTTCATAGGCATCGCAATACTGGCGTTCTCCCTCGCCATTGCCTGGGCCAACCGCCACGGCAGTGGCCAGGCATTCGAGCTGGGAGGCCCGGTGATCGCACCGTTCACGGTGGCCGTGGTCTTGCTGGTCTTCGCCGCCTTCACCGTCCTGCGGGGCACGATCATCAACAACCTCTGGTGGGTGTTCACGGTCACGGCCGCGTCGACGGCGCTCGGGTTGGCGATCGCCGTACTGGCTGATCGGGCCAAGCTCGAGTCGATAGCCAAGTCGATCATCTTCATGCCCATGGCCGTGTCACTCGTGGGTGCCAGCATCATCTGGCGTTTCATGTACGTGGCGAGAAACGAGAACAAGCCCCAGACCGGGGTGATCAATTGGCTCTGGGTCGGGTTGGGCCGGCTCAGCACCGGAAGTGGCCGACCCACGTTCATCATCGCCGGCCTGATCGCCGTCTCGGGCCTGGGTCTGGTGGTGATGCTGGCCCGTGCCTTGGTGAGGCGAAGATACAAGACCGTGCCGATGATGGTCGTACTGTCCGCCGGGATCGGCTGGTTGTTCCTGCGCTATGTCGGTTCAGGCGTCGGCGGCATTCGCACCAACAGCGCCGGTGTCCTGAAGGCCAAGCCGATTCTCTTCGTGCAGGAGCCGCCGTTCAACAATTTTTGGCTGATGGTGATCCTGATCTGGATCGAGACCGGATTCGCAATGGTGATCCTGTCGGCCGCCATCAAGGCGGTGCCATCGGAACTCATCGAGGCGGCCAAGGTGGATGGAGCCGACGAGTCGCAGGTTTTTTGGCGGATAACCATGCCCCAGATCGCAACGACCATCGGTGTGGTGGTCGTCACTTTGGTCGTCCTCGTGATGAAGGTGTTCGACATAGTGAAGGTGGTCACCAACGGCCAGTTCGGTACTCAGGTGTTGGCCAACGACATGTTCAACTCGGCGTTCAGCAACTTCAATACCGGACGCGGTGCGGCCCTCGCGGTGATCTTGTTCCTGTCGGTGTTGCCGGTGATGGTGATCAACATCCGGCGCATGCAGAAGGGAGCGGCCTGACGTGACGGCCACCGATGTCAGATCCGGCCGAAACGGTGTGGGCGGTTCGATCTACCGGCTTCTCAAGAGCGTTCCCACCTGGATTCTGTGGTTGATCGTCGGGCTCTGGAGCCTGCCGAGCGTGGGATTGCTGGTGAATTCGTTCCGTACCCGCGACGCACAACGCGCCGGGGGATGGTGGAGGGTGTTCTGGGGT
>QIIW01000040.1 GCA_003231645.1 Acidimicrobiia bacterium
CATCAATTCTCGGCGCCGCGGCCAGACCCCCTTGTAGTACGCCTTGTGGATGCTGCCTGCTTCGAGAAGCGGAGTGCTCATGGTGTTCCTTGTGGGGAGATTGGTATACCCCTAGGGAGTATGGGCATACTAACAGCGGGTCGTATTCGTGTCAAGACGAAGCCCGAACCGAGTCACGGGGGGTTGACATATACCCCTTACCCCTATAGGGTATTACGAATCCCGTTGAACGCCGCTCACAAGAGGCTTCCACTTCAAGCCCCTGGAGGACGAAATGCCCACCGCCGACCAACATTCGCTCGGAGAACACACCCATCGACATCCCCAGGCCGGTCTCGAGACCACGGTTCTCTCGGTCACCGGAATGCAGTTCGCATCCGAACAACACGGCGTCGCCACCCACATCAGCCGGATCAATGGCGTAGTCGACATTGAGATGAACCCGGTCTCCCAGAGCGCCACCATCACGTTCGACCCGGCGACCGTCTCGATCGAACAACTCCGGGCGGCAGTGACCGAATGCGGTTACCACTGCGCCGGACGGTCGATGCCCCAACACCTGTGCGAGCCGGCCCTCGACCACGAGGTTCATGGCGGCCACGGTGGCCACGATCATGGCGGCATGTCGATGGACTCGATGATCTCCGACATGAGGAACCGCTTCCTCGTCGCGATCCTGTTCGGAATACCCGTGACGCTCTACTCCAAACTGGGCCGCGACGTCCTGAACTTCACGGCCGGCCCGCCGCTCGGTCTGCGCGACGACGTCTTCCAGCTCATCTTGAGCCTCCCGGTGGTCTTTTGGGCTTCGTCGATCTTCTTCACCGGAGCCTTCGCCGCGCTGAAGCGTCGAACCCTCGACATGATGGTGTTGGTGTCGGCGGCGATCGCCGCCGGTTGGATCTACTCCCTGGGGATCACGATCAGCGGCGGAGGCGACGTGTTCTACGAGGTGGCGACGATGCTCGCGGCGTTCGTGCTGCTCGGGCATTGGTTCGAGATGCGGGCCAGGGGCGGAGCGAATGACGCCATCCGCACGCTGATGAACCTCACCCCACCCAAGGCCGTGGTCATCCGCGGCGGCATCGAGAACGAGATCCCGACATCAGAGGTCGTCGTCGGCGACGTACTGCTTGTTCGTCCGGGTTCCCGCCTACCGGTCGACGGCAAGGTGGTCGACGGGGAATCGAACGTGGACGAGTCGATGGTCACCGGTGAGAGCCTGCCGATCCGCAAGGTTCCCGGTGACCTGGTCGTCGGTGCCACCATCAACAAGAACGGCACCCTTCGCGTCGAAGCCACCAAGGTCGGGGCCGACACGGCGCTGGCGCAGATCGTCAAACTCGTCCAGGAGGCCCAGAACTCCAAGGCGCCCGGGCAACGCCTGGCCGACAGGGCCGCATTCTGGCTGGTTCTCGTCGCGCTGGTCGGCGGTGGGCTCACGTTTGCCGGTTGGGCCCTGGCCGGTGCGGCGTTGTCGACCGCACTCCTGTTCTCCATCACCGTGGTCGTCATCACCTGCCCGGATGCCCTCGGGCTCGCCACGCCGACGGCGATCATGGTCGGCACCGGGCTCGGTGCCGAACGCGGTGTACTGATGAAGAACGCGTCGGCTCTGGAGGCCTCGGCCACCATCGACACGGTGGTGATGGACAAGACCGGCACTCTCACCAAGGGCGAACCCGAGGTGACCGATCTGATCGCCACCGGTCTCTCCGAGCAGGAGATTCTGCGTCTGGTCGCCGCGGTCGAACGCGAATCGGAGCATCCCCTCGCCGAGGCCGTCGTGCGCTATGCCGATGCCGCCGGTGGGGAGCGGCTGACCACTACCGCATTCGAGAACGTCCCCGGACACGGTGCGATCGCAACCGTCGACGGTCATCGGGTGGTGGTGGGCAATGCCCGCCTCATGGAGCGAGAAGGTGTGCCTCTCGGGTCACTGGCGGCGATACGGGGCGAGGTCTCGGCCAACGGTCGTACCGCCGTGGTGGTCGCGATCGACGGAACGACCGTGGCCGTGATAGGAATCGCCGATGCCGTCAGGGAGACCTCGTTGGCCGCCATCAACGCCCTTCACGACATGGGAATCGAGGTGGTGATGCTGACCGGGGACAACCAGGCCACCGCCGACCGGATCGCCGACCAACTCGGCATCGACACGGTGGTCGCCGAGGTCCTGCCCGAGGACAAGTCCCGTAGGATCGCCGATCTCCAGGCCGCCGGAAAGAAGGTCGCCATGGTCGGCGACGGAGTCAACGACGCCCCGGCTCTGGCCCTCGCCGAAGTCGGCATCGCCATCGGTGCCGGCACCGACGTGGCCATCGAGACCGCCGACGTGGTGCTGATGCGGTCCGACCCGCTCGATGTGCCGACGGCATTGAAGATCGGCCGGGGAACCCTCCGCAAGATGCGCCAGAACCTCGGCTGGGCAGTCGGTTACAACCTCATCGCCCTGCCGATCGCGGCCGGTGTCTTCGAGCCGAGTATCGGTCTGCAACTCCGCCCGGAATGGGCGGCGTTGGCCATGTCGGGGTCGAGCTTCATCGTGGCCACCAACGCTGTCCTGCTCAAACGGCTCCGGCTCCCGGTCGCCCGCCGGTGATGATCTCCCCGGCCCGGGGGCGGAGGGGGCCCCGCACGTGAACAAGCTCAAGGCCGTCACGGTCATGTTCTTGTGGGCGTCGTGTTTCCCGTTGATCACCATAGGTCTCACTTTTGCGCCCCATCTGACCTTCGCCGCGCTGCGGGCCCTCATCGCCGGGGCCGCCTTGGTCGGGTGGGGAATTGCGTTGGGTCGTCCTCGCCCTTCCGGCACGAGCACGTGGCTGCTTCTGATTGTCGCCGGCATCGGCGCGACGAGCCTCGGATTCCTGGGTATGTTCCACGCCGCTGAATTCATCGGGCCGGGTACTGCGACAGTGATAGCCAACACCCAGCCTTTGTTGGCCGCGGCACTCGCCTATGTGGTGCTCAAGGAACGAATCGGCATCGGCGGGGCGGTTGGTCTTGCCCTCGGCTTCGTCGGGATCGCGGTCATAGCGGCACCGGGTTTCACCGGCCAACTCAACCCCGATCAGTATCTCCTCGGTGTCGCGTACGTGCTCCTTGCGGCTCTCGGTATCTCCGTCAGCAACGTCGCCCTCAAGCGACTGGCCGGCGACGTCGACGCCCTCATGGCCGTCGGATCCCAACTGCTCATCGGAGCGATCCCGCTCATGGTCATGTCGGCAATGACCGAGTCACCGATCTCGATCATCTGGTCGGCCAAGTTCATTCTGAGCCTGCTTGGTCTTGCCCTGCCGGGCACCGCGCTCGCCTACTGGATGTGGTTTTCCATTCTTGAAACCATGACACTCAACCGGGCCAACGCCTACAGCTTCCTCGTCCCATTCTTCGGAATATCGCTGGGTATCGCCTTCTACGGTGAGGCTCTCACCCTTCTGGTCGGTGCCGGGGCATCAATCACCGTCGTCGGGATCCTGCTCGTGAACCACTTTGTCGGCTCAGCTCACAGAAGTCACGTCCGCCATCATCTCGTCGACACCGACGAACATCGTGTCATATGTCTTGGTGAACGCGAGGGTGCCGTCCCGTCTCACCAACGCGATGCTGTGAAACGGACGGTCGTTGTGGCCGTTCAATCCGATCATGTGGTAGGTCTCGGACACCGATCGATCCCGGTCGATCAGGATCGGCCGGTCGATACCCCACGCTTCGGCGGTGGACCTGACTGATTCCAGCGAGTTCACCATGATCGGCATGAGGGTGATCCCCTGAGCCGCGAGGGCGTCATCCACCTCGAGAATCTGGGCGAAACAGGCGTCGCAGCCGACACCCATCGAGAAGTAGAGCAGTACGTCGCCGGTGGTCAATGCATCACTGAGCGCCACGGTGGATCCGTCGGTGGCGGGAAGTTCGAACATGACCGCTTGGGTGTCGGGCTCAACCGCCGGGGTCGAGGTGCCATCACCGCCGCGGCCCACGATGATCAACACCACGACCGCGACAATAGGCAGGAGGACGCCCAGCCAGGTCCAGGAGAAGCCCGTCTCATGTCGCGGTTGCGGAGTCTTGGCTTGTCGCTTGTTCATTGTCGTCACTCCCTGTGGAGGTCGATTCGTCGGATTCCTCGGGCTTGCCCGGTTCGTCGGTGCCCCGTGAGGAACGGCGGCCGGTGAGCACCACCGCACCCACCGCCACCGAGACCAGGACCACACCGATGAGTGCCTCCGGGATGGGCTCGAGCAGGTCGGTGATCAGTTGAAATCTGCCCTCCAGCCAAACCCCTGCGTCAGTCTGAAAGCCGGTCGTCACCGAAGCTCCGGTGATCGCCACCATCCAGAGCAACACACCCATGGCCGAGAAGAGAGCGGCCGCGACCAAGTCGAACGTGTTGGTGATGAAATTCTTTGCGCCCACGTGCCAGCGCACGATCCGGCCCCGGACTCGAGGTCGGTCGGCCAAGCCGGCCCGGTCCCAGATCACGGTGAGGATCACCAGCGGGAACACCATCCCGAACACGTAGGCGAAACCCATCGCCGTGCTCTGAACGAGGCTCGGTGACACCGCCGACAGCGTCACCACCCCGGCGAGAACCGGGGCGCAGCACGCGCTCGCCGCGCCCGAGAAGACGCCGAGGGCGAACACCCCGCCGGTGTCGGTCCGCCTCACGTCGGGGGCCCCGCCCATGATCGGGAGCATCCAGGTGCGGCCGGTCACGGCCAGGACCGCCAACACCAGCAACAGGGTGCCGCCGGTCGCGTAGAGCGGGCCGTGGAATCGAATCAGCGATCGCGAGAGCGCCCCGACCCCGAGCGTCACCGGGAGAAGAACCAGAGATATGCCGGCCGCGTAGACGAACGTGAGCGGCACCAGCCGACTGCGACGGTTCTTGACCGCAACCGACAGATACGACGGGAACATGAACACGATGCAGCACGGCGCGAAGAGCGCCACGACCCCGGCGAAGAATGCGGCGGCAAGCGATCCTCCGAGGAATATGCCACCCACGTCAGGACCTTCTTCTCATCTCAGGAACCGTCTCTCATGACTCGACCGCCTCGGCGAGGGCACGTCGGAACTTTTTTTCGGAGATTCGGCCGAATCCATGCAATTCACCATCGATGAGGACCAGCGGCGGGAATGACATCCGGTAAGTTCGGGCCAGTTCGGTCCCTTCGGGGGACATCAAATCGACAATCCTGACCTCGAGTGGTTGGTCGACCCCGATCGCCGCGATGGTGTCCTTGGCCAACTCACACAGGTGACAGCCGGGACTGGTGACCAAGGTGATCTCCGGCGGACCGGAATCAGGAGCGGTTCGACCCACGTCGGAAACGTACTCCTCCGTGATATCGGCACGGGCGGGCCGAAGGTCCCTAAATCCACGCGGTGGGACGAAGGTCCCCAAATCTGAACCGACCGGCCGCCGACAGACTTTGGCGGCGCCGGACGTCTAGAATCCGCGGGTCCATGACAGCCGATCACTAACAATCCCCTCGGAGGCCAGGGCGTGCTCGAAGCTCCACTGCTGCTGGCCTTCACCGCGGGCATGGTCGCGAGTCTCAATCCGTGCGGCTTCTCACTGCTGCCCGCATATGTCGGCGTGTATGTGACGGGTGAGCGACCCAGCGACCGGGTCGAACGTCGTATCATTCGTGCCGTCGGCGTCGCCATGGCCGTCTCGGTCGGGTTCGTGGCGGTTTTCACCACCGCCGGGCTGATCCTCGACCGGATCTCCGGCGCGGCGCGGCGCCAGCTTCCGTGGATCACGATCGTCATCGGCGGCCTGCTCGTGGTGGCCGGCATCGCGGTCGCCCTCGGTTGGAAACCTCGTCTGGCCTTCCGCAGCCCCCAGTTGGGTGGCAAGGGCACCGGCATGTCGTCGATGGTCGGCTACGGGATCACCTACGCCGTCGCCTCACTGTCGTGCACCATCGGACCCTTCCTGGCCGTCACCGGCGCCGCTCTCAACCAATCGACGGCCGGAGGGCTCGCCACCTACGTCCTCTACGCCCTCGGTATGGGAGTGATCATCCTGGCGATCAGCGTCGCCACTGCCGTGACCCAGACCGCGGTCATCGGCAACCTTCGTCGGCTCTCGCGTTGGGCACCACGAATCGGCGGGGCGCTGATGGTGATCGCCGGCGCCTACTCGATCTGGTACGGCCGGTGGGAACTCGCCGTCTACAGCGGCGACTTCTCCACGGATCCGGTGATCGCCGGCGGCGAGAGAATCCGCACATCCCTCGTCAACACCCTCGAATCGATCGGTGCGGTCCGGGTGACTCTCGTCGTGCTCATTCTCAGCACCCTCGCCTACATGACTCTCAGGCTCCTTCCGACCCGTCGACCGACCGAAAAGCTGGACGCCCAGAGGTGAGAAGGCCCGCAATCACCACGATCGTGTTGGCGATTGCCCTGTTGGCAACCGCCTGTGCTTCCGGGCCGCCCCGACTCGACCTCGACACGACCGTCTCACCGATGCCGATTCCGACCGAGACTCTCGCCCCGATCGGAGCGGCCGACCTCGAGGGTATTCTCGTGGGCCAGCGCGGCAAACCGGTGGTGATCAACATCTGGGCCTCCTGGTGCGCGCCGTGCCGGGCCGAGGCTCCCCTGTTACAGCGGGCCTTCACCGATTTCGCCGGCGAAGTGACCTTTCTCGGAATCGCATCGAACGACCGGGTGAAAGACGCCGCCAAGTTCCTCCACCGGTTCGGAATCACGTATCCCAACCTTCTCGACGAGAACGGTGAGATCACCACGCTTCTGGAGATGAGTGGATTCCCCACGACCTACGTGTTCGGCCGCGACGGAGTGCTGAGGGCCAAAGTCACCGGCGGTATCTCGGAACGACAACTAGCGGCCGTGGTCGACGACGCCGTCCGCTCCTGACGTTCGGGCCACCGGTCTCCACCGCCGGCGGCCACCAAACCACCTCGGCAAGCCGATCGACAAGGACGCCACCGCGATCACCAATGACCACTGATGGGCACGGGTGAGGCCGTCACCGATCTTGGGCAACCAGAACGACACGATCGACCGGGCCGACGAGACCACGACCACCGCTACCCAGACACGGGTCGTGGGCGACCAGTTGCTGCGGTGAATGACCATCGCTGCGACCAGGACCACCGCGGCCACCACCCAGCCGAGCGGGAACATGGTGGACCGCAGGCCCGGCGGTCGCAGACCAATCGACGTCCTGGGGCCGAAGCATCCCTCCCGCAGAACGCATGTCGCCTCGAACAGCGAATATGCCACGAGGGCAAACGGGGCCAGTTCCGCCAGGCGAACCGCAGGGTCCTTCCCTGATCTGTGGGCACCCCAAGCCGAAACGGCCATGGCAACCGCGACCCCCGGCCAGAAGTCGACACCGCCGCGTATCACGGACGCGTCCCTGAACGAACGCAGCGCCTCAGGATCGTCGAACGTCAACGTGGCGATTCGTGCCGCCACGAGGCCGGCAACCAAGGGTGCGATGGCGGCGTCGGTGAGTCGTTCGCCATCAACCCGGATCCCGGCAACGCGTGACCAGACAACCGGCACCGCCACGAGCACCACGACGCTGATGAGCAGGCCGGTGTCTATCACCGGCGCAGCTTAGGACTCGCGTTCACGACGCCGGTCGGCGAGGGGACCGTCATGGCCGGCCGAACAGTCCGCTCCGACTCCGACACCGGCGGCCTCACTGAAGGCATCAATGTCGGCACCGGGGAACATGAACGTCCAGTCTCCCTCGTCGCGCCATATCACCATTGCGGCGATCTCCTCCTTGGAGAAGCGACAGCTCGAGTTCTCGTGGCCATTGGTGATGATGGCGACGAGTTGGGTCGAGCAGCGGACTGCCGCCCCGGGGTTGGTAGGTCCGAGCGGTGCGGGGCACAACCTGCAGGGGAGCGACGGCATCGAACACGACCTTGTGGGGGTCCTGAGAACACGACCTTGTGGGGGTCCTGACTCTCAAGCTGCACGAGGCTCACCCGGCAGTTACCGGGTACCGTCGTCCGCTGCTGCTCCACGAAGGTGTTGAAACCGCCGATCGTGTCGTCGACGACCGATGCCATCGACCCGGAACGGTCGAGGAGAATGATGACGTGGACGCGATCGACCGCGGTTTCCGTACAGGATTCCGCATCGGTGGATCTTGGGGGAGGGGGTGGCTGTCGTCATGTCCGGCTCCTTGGTCGGTGCGCCCCGCTCGGGGCGGTAGGGCTGATGTGACGGGGATCCGCCGCCGTCAACATCTCTGTCGCCATCCGCTGTGACACCACCTCGCGGCAATGGGCCCACCGCGCCCTCTCCGAGGATCTCACTCGGCATACTGGCGGAGTGACGGGTGACGAACACTCAGCCGAACCCGACTACGGGACCGTGATCGATCGGCCGCTGCCAGCGTACGTCCGAGCGGCGAAGAAGACCGCCAAGAAGGGCGGGATGATCACGGTTCTGAGCGCGGCGATGGTGGCGGTCGGCGAGATCTTCGAACCCGAGAAAGCCAGTGTCGAGCTGGTACAGCCCGCCGACACCTCTGGCAACACCGGACTCGATCTCGAATTTGGCGATCTCCCACCGCTCGACTGAGATCGTCCTTCAGCGCCGGGCCGACGGTGTGGCCAATCGGCGGAGCCGGTCCCACCACGAGCGACGCGGCGCGTCCATGCGATCGAGTTCGCGGCGGAGTTTCTTCTCCGAGAGCCGGCCGAAACCGTGAAGCTCGCCGTCGATCAGAAGCACCGGAGGAAACGGCGTGTGCTGGGTTGTCGCGAACTCCTCCCCTTCGGGTGTTTCCAGCCAGACCACTTCCGTGTTCACGAGGTAATCGACTCCGACCCGGTCAAGTACCTCTCTGGCGTGATCGCACAATGGACAGTTCAGTTTGGTCAGCAGCGTGAAGGCCACCCCGACATCGGCATCTCGTTCAACGGCCACGGATCAATCCTACGATTCGGTGGCGCCGGCGGTCAGCGCATCCACCACGGCCGTTCGGGTGGCAACGAGAGGCAGGTGATGGCCCTGCCCTTCCACCGTGACCACCTGCACGGTGGGCAGATCGGCGACCAACGTCGCCACCTCCCCCGGGTTGCCGACCTCGTCCTCGCTGCCCCACTGCAACTCCACACTCACCCCGGCCGCACCGAGCCTCATGAGCGGCTGGTGCCAGTCGTTGTCGAGCACCAACGACCGAAGGCTTCCGCGGTAGGAGGGCCACGTGTGTTCCACGCCGGCCTCGGCAAGCGCCCCGGGAATGTCGGGCCTGGCCACCACCGCCATGCGGGCGGCGGCGGCGCGATACCGGCACATCACCCGGCAGGCGAGTTGAGCCGGCCGGGCATCCATGGCAAAGAGTCTCGGCATCACTCCCATCTCGGTGATCCTCCGCTCGAGGTCATCGTGCATCGGGGCACCCCACGTCACCAGGCGATCGACTCTGTCGGCGTGTCGCTCGGCCAGGCGAACGGCCAACATCGCACCCATCGAGTGACCGCCGATCACCATCCGACGCCCACCGAGACCGGCTCGCGCCAGCGAGTCATCGAGCGCATCGAGGTGGTCCTCGAGGGTGTAGGACGTGCGTTCGGTGTCAAGTGACCCACCCCAGCCCAAGAGGTCGGGCACGAACACCACTCCATGGTCGGCCAGGGGCTCGATGCCCGCACCCCACGCCCCTCCGGTGGCACCGAGGCCATGAAGCAGCACGTACACGGTGTCGCCCTCACCCGCCATCCTCACGCTGAGTACACCGATCATCCGACCCTCGACCATGCCGGCCAGGGTCGCAGGACGCCATGTCCCGACAAACGCCGAACGACGACGCGCGATCACCCAGTGCAGCACCACGGCGGTGACAACCGCGGCCATTACGACCGTCGACCACAACATCACAGTCACCCGGTCACGGTAGAGGCCGAGACGGTGCCACGGCGAGCCACCGCCATGCTCGTTGCCGGACCCCGCCGGCCGCCGGTCCATGTCACACGTCCGGGCTACATTCGGCCCGTGCTCCGGATCCACACATCGGATCGGCTGTCGCCCCTGGCCGACGACCTGGCTGAGTTGCTCGCGACCGCGCCCCCCGACCCGATGACACCGGAGTGGATCGCCACGCCTTCCAAGGCGATGCAGCGCTGGCTGTCGCTCCGGTTGGCCAAGCGGCTCGGCTCGAGTTCACCGGGGGTGATCCACGATGGCGTCGCGGCCAACATCAAGTCGGTGTTTCCGGGTTCACTGCTGGCACGGGTGATCGAGGCCGACCTCGCCGACAACCATCCATGGGAGGTCGAGAGGCTTGCCTGGTCGACCCTCGCCGCGATCGAGCACCACGCCAACGACCCGTTGTTGGCCGGCCTGGCCGATCCCGGAGTCGGGTCCCGCTACGCGCGAGCACGCCGGGTCGCCGACCTGTTCGATCGTTACAACCTCCACCGCCCGACCATGATCCGTGACTGGGCGGAGGGTCTCGACACCGACGGGACCGGTCGGCCGCTGGCGACGCATCACCGGTGGCAGCCGCATCTGTGGCGTCTCGTGCGCGGACGGATGAGCGTGGCGAGTCCGGCCGAACGCATGCCCGAGATCCTGGATCGATTGACCTCGGGTGCACTCCGGATCGATCTTCCGCAGCGCCTGGTCATGTTCGGTCTCACCGTGGTTCCCGGCGGTCCCGGGTTCATGGAGTTGGCGCTGGCCGTCGGAATCCATCACGACCTGCACCTGTACCTTCTCGAGCCATCCCGGGCCGCGGCCGATGCGGTCCGGACGGACGACCGGGCCGGATCCGATTCGCCGAGCGATGATTCTATCGACCATCCCCTGTTGAAGAGTTGGGGAAGGCCTGCCATCGACACCGCCCGATTGCTGGGCCTCGCCGAGCGCCGCTTCGGGGTCCAACTTTCAGCTCAGCCGGTCGAGGTCGGTGGTGACGCCGCGACACCCGCCGGAACCATCACGCCCGTCGACACCACGATGCTTGCCAGGCTCCAATCGGACATTCGTGCCAACGTCTCCCCACAACCCGATCGCCTGCCCGATCCCGGCGACCGATCCGTGCAACTCCATGCCTGTTACGGCCCCACCCGTCAGGTCGAGGCACTACGCGATTCGATTCTCCGACTTCTGGCTTCCGACCCCACGTTGAGTGAGGACGACATCATCATCCTCACTCCGGCCCTCGAGCGCTTCGCCCCACTGGTCGAAGCGGTGTTCGGTCCATCCGCCGACGACCCCGAGGCAGCCGGTCCCACCACCCTCAGATATCGCGTGGCCGACCGTTCCCTTCGCTCCTCCAATCCGATTCTGGCCGCCACGTCACAACTTCTCGATATGGCAACAGGGAGGTTCGAAGCCGCCACGGTGCTCGACTTTCTCGCCTTGACTCCGGTGAAAACCCGGTTCGGGTTCTCAGCCGACGAGATCTCGACCATCGCCACGTGGATCGAGTCCACCAACATGCGATGGGGACTCGACCCTCGACATCGCGAACGCCACGGCGTTCCCTCGTCGATCGACACCAACACCTGGCAGTCGACGGTCGATCGTCTGCTGATCGGATCCACCGTCGTGGCCGATCGTCCCACGCTCGCCCTTGGGGCCGTGGCCCCCGAGGGAATCCAAGGCTCCGATGTCGAACTGGCGGGCCGATTGGCATCGGTCATCCACAGCCTCTCGTGGCTCTCGGCCGAAGCGGGTTCCAGCAAGCCGATCAGCTCATGGCTCGCGTTGTTGCTCGACACCTGCCGCTCCCTGTTGGCGCCTCCGCCCGGCGGGCGGTGGCAGATCGAGGCTCTCGAGAGGATCGTCGCGGAGATCAGCGACACCGCCGAGGTGTCGAGCGACGACCCGGCCCCGCTCCTGGAGTTCGACGACTTTCGACGGGTCATCGGAAATCGTATGGACGGCAGGTCGGGAAGACCCGACTTCTTCCGCGGTGGTATCACCGTGAGTTCTCTACGACCGCTGCGATGGCTGCCCCACCGAGTCATCTGCATTCTGGGCCTCGACCAACCGGCGTTCGGTCGCAGCTTCGTCGACGGCGACGACCTCATGGCTCTGGCGCCGATGCTCGGCGACTTCGATGCCCGGGGGGAGAACCACCAGGCACTACTCGAAGCGGTACTCAGCGCCGATGACATTCTGATGGTCTTCCGGGACGGTCACGACATTCGCACCAACGCCGAGATTCCGCCGTCCACGGTCGTCGACGAACTCGTCGACACCCTCTCCGCCATGGTTCCCGCTGATCAGCGAGACGGCTTTCGTGCCGGCATCGAGATCAAGCACCCCCGGCAACCCTTCGACGAACGCTGCTTCATCGAGGGTTCACTCATCGACGGAGTGGTTGCCGGGTTCGATCCCGACGCCTTTCGAGGTGCTCAGGCCCGCCGGGCCCGGCTCATCGGCCGAGGCGTCGACGCCGGGAAGCCGGAGCACAGGCCCGGATCGTCATTGGACGGGGCACCCCACGATGTGTCCGACGGCGTGATCCAACTCTCGGATCTCCACGCGTTCCTCCGAAATCCGACCAGGCATTTCGCCGACCGCTGCCTGCAGCTGAAGATGCCGCGCTCGGCAGAAAAACTCTCGTCGATCCTTCCCATCGAGCCGAATGGTCTCGACCGATGGAAGTTCGGCGACCTCATGCTCGAGGCGGCGCTGAGCCGAGCCGATCAGCCGGTCGATGAATCGATCCGACACGCCATGGCGGTGGAACGACGACGGGGCTCCATACCTCCGGCCGGTCTGGGTGATCGCTACGAAGCCTTGGTGAGGAGCGTTGTCGACGAAGTGATCGACGCGGCCGTCGCGTTGGGAGTCAGGCGAGGGCCACCCGACGACCATCCGGTCGACATCGCCCTTGACGACGGCACCCGCGTCGTGGGGGTCGTCCATCTGGGCCTCGACCGCGGAGCCCCCGGACCGGCCCATGTCGGGTACTCGACATGGAAGCCTCGACATCTCATGGAAGTGTGGCTCGATCTGATGTGTCTGGCCGTGTCCGAACCGACGGCCGACTGGCGAGCCGTGACCATCAGCCCGGTCGATGGCGGTGAGTCCAAGGGGGCCGAGACCTGGGAGATCACGCCGGCCGACACCGTCGCCAACCGGCGGCAGCGGTCCTCCACTGCCGCGCTCGAGGTCGTAGTCGACTGCCTTCGACGGGGTTCCCGCGAGCCGATTCCACTGTTTCCCCAAGTCTCCAAGGGGCTCTACGTCGTGGCTCATCCCGAATCCCGGATATCGGATCCGGGCAACCGCACTCGCAGGTTTGATCTGTCCAAGGCGTGGTACGACTCGTTCACCGACCGTGGCGACCGGACCGACCCGGCTGTCGATCTGTTCTACGGAGACCTCGATTTCCACGAACTCGAAGACCTCGCGGCGTCGGCCGGCGATCCTCCCGGAGTCGGTGGCAGGGCGGGCCGATTCGCCGAATACCTGTGGGGAGCGATCGACAACTCGATCCGGCTCGCCCCGCCGGGCGGTGAATCACAATGAGTTCCGCCGATCACCACATCCCGGTTTTCAGCTTTGCCGAGCCGATGCCCTCGGGCCGGCTGTCGATCCAGGCCAGTGCCGGCACCGGAAAGACATTCGCTCTCGCCGGATTGGCAACCCGATTCGTCACCGAGGGAGGCGTGCCGATCTCCGAACTTCTCATTGTCACCTTCACTCGCGCCGCCACCAATGAACTCCGCTCACGGGTCCGGCGGCGGATGGTCGACACCGCCGACAATCTCTCGGTCGGTTCCGACCCACCCGACCGCTCCGACGAAATCTCCACCCGACTCCTCGCCCATCCCGATCCGCGGCATCTACCACGGCTCCAGCGGGCGATATCCGATTTCGATTCGGCCACGATCACCACCATTCACGGGTTCGCCACTCAGGTTCTCGGCACACTCGGCACCATGTCGGGCATCGATCCCGACTTGAGCCTGGTCGATGACACCGACGACCTCACCGCTCAGACGTGTGCCGACATCATCGCCTCCCACGCCGCTTCGGGTGTCAGCCCGGACCGACTTCCTCCGGTCGCGAAGCTCACCGCAGCCACCACCAAGATCCTCTTGATTCCGGGTCTGTGCACGGTGCCCGAACCCACGGACGAATCGATCGATGTCCGTTCGCGAACGATCACCCGCTTGGCGAGAGAAGCCGCCCACCGTGTGGTCCGTCGCCGGGAGCGCTCCGCCACGATGAGCTTCGACGACGTGCTGGTGAGGCTTCGTGACGCGATCACCGGCCCAGGCGCGGCCTCGGTCACCGAGGCTCTCCGCCGTCGCTTCCGGGTCGCGCTGATCGACGAGTTCCAGGACACCGACCCCGTGCAGTGGGACATCTTCCGAACCCTGTTCGGCCAACCGGATCCCGACACCTCCCTGGTCCTGGTCGGTGACCCGAAACAGGCGATCTACTCGTTCAGGGGGGCCGACATCGCCACCTATCTCGGTGCGGTCGAATCCGGCACCGGCGCCGGGATCACCCACCGATCACTCACCACCAACTGGAGGTCCGACGGCGCGATGTTGGGAGCGATCGAGACGCTTCTCACCGGCGCCACCTTCGGGAACGGGTCGATCAGGTTCACCCCGGTGAAGTCCGCCCCCGATCACGAGCCTCTGCGGATTCGAGATGTCAACGGCCGGCCAATTCCGGCGCTGTCGATCCGTTTGGCCGTCGGACCGAGCATCAGACGCACCACCAAGACCGGCGCCATTCAGGCCGGCGCGGCTCGCAGTGCCGTCTATGACGACTTGGCGGGGCACATCGGCGAGTTGCTGACGAGCGCCACCATTCCCGACGATGTCGACAATACCGACCACGCCGACAGCCCGCATCCGCGACGGGTCAGGCCCTCCGATATCGCCGTGCTCACTCTCAATCGCAGCAGCGCCGAGGAGGTCCGGCAGCGACTCGTCGATCGGGGCATACCAGCCGTTCTGACCCGAGGATCGAGCGTCCTTCATTCAGCGGCGGCCAAGCAGTGGCGCTGGCTGCTCAACGCCATGGCCCGACCATCCGACCCGGCCCGAGCCCGCACTTTCGCGTTGAGTTGGTTCTGCGACAGGACGGTGCAGTGGATCCACGACTCGACCGATGAGCAGATTGCCGAACTTCAAGAGTCGTTGCAGACCTGGTCCGAGACGCTCGGCAACCGCGGGTTGGCCCCGGCAATCCGTCAGATCCGACGCGACACCGGGGTCACGGCGAGAGTTCTGTCGCGTCCCGATGGCGACCGCGACATCACCGACCTCGACCATGTGGCCGAGCTTCTCCATGCCGCCTACATCAACGGCGCCGTCAGCCCGTCGGTGCTGCTCGCGTCTCTCGACTCCGAACCCGACACCAATGCCGACGCCGACATCGACGGTGATGTCACGTCTCGCCGGATCGAGTCGGAGGCCGACGCCGTGCAGATAATGACCGTGTGGGTGGCGAAAGGTCTCGAGTTCCCGGTCGTGTGTGTCCCGACCCTCTGGGTTCCACGTCAGGGTTCGACCAGCGCTCTCGTCTACCACGACCCGGTCACCGGTGTACGCACCTTTGATGTCGCATCCACGCTCGGTGGGAGATGGCAGGATCCGCCCCGGGCATGGCCGTCTGTATCGGCAACGGCGAAGCGGCGCAACGCCACCTCGGACGAGGCGATGGCCGAGGACCTCCGGCTGCTCTATGTCGCTGTCACGAGGGCCCGCCATCACACCGTCGTGTGGTGGTCCCGCCGGAGCGGCACCGACCGGACAGCCCTCTCACGGGTGCTGTTCGCACGCACGGGAGGCGAGATCGACCGGACCTTGTTCACTGCCGACAAGGTGTCCCTACCGGCCGACGACGACCTTGTCTCCTCTCTCGATCCGCTGGTGGACATCTCTCATGGCACCATCGAAGTGCTGGTTCACGGCGCCGACGCTCCGTCCGTATCGCCTTGGCGGGTCGCCGACACCGACGGGCCACGGCCCGAGTTGCAGTGCGGGGAGCTCCGGAGGATGCCCGACCGCGGACGCAGCAGATGGTCGTTCAGCGCCATCGTCGGCCGAGCTGACTATCACCCAGATCCCCACGACCCATCGATGTCCGACAGCGGCGCGGCCGACGAGTCGGCCGGTATGCCAACCCCCGACACCGGATCGGCGGTTCCCCTCCAGCCGGGAGACTTCGGTGTTGGTGGCGCTGCCATCCGACAGGGCACCGGGGCCGACCATCGGTCGGGGTTCGCCACATCTCCCCTGGCGGCCCTCCCGGCCGGGACCGAGTTCGGCACTCTCGTGCATGAAGTGCTCGAGGAGGTCGACTTCACATCGAGCGAACTCCGGAGCGATCTCACCGGGGCGGTCGGCCGACGCCTCCGATTCGGGTCGCTCGATCTTCGCCCCGTGACACCGGCCGGCGCCACTGCAGCCGATGGCTTGCGGTTGCTCGTCGACGGGATCGAGACCGCCATCGATTCCCCGCTGGGTCCACTGTTCGGCGGCATCAGCCTGCGTGACATCAGCCGAACCGACCGGCTCGACGAAATGTCGTTCGAGCTTCTTCTCGGTCGCGGACCCGACCGAACATCTGATCGCGACATCGGTCGACTGGTCCACGATCACCTTCCGGCCGGTGATCCGTTGCGCAAATGGGCTGCTGGACTGGCCGATGGACTCTTCGGGGTCGAGCTGGCCGGACATCTGACCGGCTCCATCGACGCATTGCTGCGGGTCAGGGGATCGGGTGCCGCACGTCGTTTCGTGGTCGTCGACTACAAGTCGAATCGTCTCCACGACCCGTCCGCACCGCCTCGCCCCGGCGACTATTCCCAGTCGGCGATGGCCGCCGCCATGTCTCATCATCACTACGGGCTCCAGGCCCTTCTCTACTCGGTGGCGGTCCACCGCTACCTGCGTTGGCGGCTTCCCGACTACGACCCGGCCGTGAATCTCGGCGGTGTCGCCTACTTGTTCGTCAGAGGAATGGCCGGCCCCGACGTGCTCGGGGAGCGCGACATTCCCGACGGCGTGTTCACCTGGAACCTGCCATCGACGCTGGTGATCGACCTGAGTGATCTGCTCCACGGGAAACTCGGGGCGAACCTTGCCGATGGGTCGGGTCGGCACGTCGGCGACTCGGAGGAGCGATGACCGACCCCTCCGATCTTCGCCTGATGTTTCGGTCGCCACGGCCCAATCTGCTTCCGGCCGCGGCTCAGGCCGTGTTGGGACCGTTTTTTGATGCCGGGATCTTCGCCTTGACCGAAGCCCACCTCACGGCGACCGTTGCCCGACTCCAACCCGATGTCGATCCGCTGTCGCTGCTGGCGCTGGCAGCCGCTTCGCGCGGCGCCCGCCTCGGCCACACCTGCATCGAACTCGATCCGGTCGGATCTCAGCAGCACTCGCCGTTGCTGGTCCACGGTACCGGCGACGAGGCCCCCGATCTCCAATGGCCGAGCCGCGACGAATGGTCGACCGTCCTCGAGTCGAGTCCGATCGTCGCCGAGCCGTCGGGTGCCGACCGCGAGCCGCTGCGACCTCTCGTCTTCGACGGTGAGCGGATCTACCTGCAGCGTTACTGGACCCACGAGGTCCGCGTGGCCGATGACATTCGACAACGTGCCTGTGTGGGCAGCGATGACATCGGTCTCGACGCCACGCTCGACGCGCTGTTCGCGAGTGCCGCCGACTCCGGTGATGGACCCGGAGACCATGCCCAGAGACGTGCCGCCGCGACCGCACTGACGAGCGGCCTGTCGATCATCACCGGCGGACCGGGAACCGGCAAGACCTACACGATCGCCAGGATCCTCACCACGGCCCATCAGTCGGCCGCGGCCGAAGGTCGATCGTTCAACGTTGCGTTGGCCGCCCCGACCGGGAAGGCCGCGGCCCGTATCACCGAGTCGGTTGACGCCGCGGTTGAAGCAATTGTCACCGATTCCACGGGGCCGAAGTCGATCCGACATGCCGCCACCACCATCCACGCTCTGCTGGGCTGGGCACCCGGAGACGGGTTCCGTCACAACCGACGCAACCCTCTCCCCCACGACATGGTGATCATCGATGAGACCTCAATGGTTTCGGTTTCGCTGATGTCCCGCCTGCTCGAGGCGGTGCGGCCCGAATCCTCAGTGGTCCTGGTGGGCGATCCCGACCAATTGGCGAGCATCGAGGTCGGCACGGTGCTCAGCGACATCATCGGACCGAAGGGCGGGGCAGTCGAACGTTCGGCCCCCGGCAACAACCCGGACCTGGCCCATCGAATCACCGTCCTGACCCGGGCCCATCGATTCGGGCGGGGATCGCCCATCGCCGAGCTGGCGGCGGCAGTCCGAGCCGGTGACTTCGACTCTGCTGTCGGGCTGCTCGCCGAAGGGTCCGAGGTCGAGTGGGTCAGAGCCGGTGACGGTCCCGCGGTGGTGCGTGTCATCAGCGAGGTGGTCGACGCCTCGGTTATGGTGGTCGAGGCGGCGTTGGCCGGCGACGCCGAGGCCGGCCTCACCGCGGCACTGTCCACGAAGGTTCTGGCGGCCACGCGTCGGCGACGGTTCGGCCTCCAGCACTGGAACGAGTTGATCGAATCCGCGGTCATCGACCGGGTCGACGGCGTCGACAACTCCCGACGATGGTTCGTGGGCCGACCGGTGATGATCACTGCCAACGACCGTGTGAATCACGTTGCCAACGGCGATGTCGGGCTGGTTGTGGCTCGCGACGGGTCGATGGCGGTGGCCCTTCCCGAATCCGCCGGGATCCGCTACCTCCCGACCTCACGTCTTGCCGAAGCAGAAACCTGGTGGGCCATGACGATCCACAAGAGCCAAGGATCCGAGTTCGACCACGTGGTCGTGTCGCTACCACCGTCGGGGTCGCCGGTGTTGACCAGGGAACTGCTCTACACCGGTATCACGCGAGCACGACACCGCGTCACGATCCTGGCCGACGAAGCAAGCCTGCGCGAGGCGATCGAGCGGCCCATCACCCGGGCCTCGGGACTGAGATCGAGACTATGGGGCGATTGAGCCGGTGCACACGATCAGTCGGCCAAGATCTTCGTCATGGACGAGATCAGCGTCTCGGTGAACGCCACGCGTTCGTCGGCGGTGAAGTCCGGGCGGCGAAGGCCGGACCACTGAGTGTCGGGGCCCGGCCCGCGCCGGACCGTCATCTCGGCTTGGATCCTGAGATACTCGCCGCCACCATCGGGGTCCTCGAGGCGTTCGGCGGGGGGCACGACCAGAGCCTCGACGAATCCGGCACCAGAATCGAGAAGCTCCAGCCGTCGCTTGTCGATTCTTCGCTGATGCTTGGCCAGAACCGCCCTGACCAGGCCTTCCTTGTCGCGGTAGTGGAACGCCACCGCACTCTTGTTTCCCTGCCCTGCCGCTCGGGTGACAGCGGCAACGGTGGTCGCGCCGACACCACCTTCGGCGAACAACTTCTCGGCGGCCGACACCAGCGCACGGCGGGCAGGTTGGGGAGATCGTGACATCTGTTCGAGTTCCTGCCAGGTCGACGACCTGGATGTGGTGTGTGGAGATTCCCGGCTGGTTGCCCCGGGGTCATTGGAACACACCACCATCCGGACTCTCTCATCGGGCCCCCAGGCGACGTCCGCCCACTGGCCGGCACCCGGCAAAGTGGCCCACGACCGGGCCTTGCGCGAGGATTCCCGCTGATGTCCGCCAGCCCACCCATGACACGAATTCAGCCCCACCGCCGCCCCCTGCCGCCGGTGGTGTTGCTCCACGGGTTCGCAACATCGACGGAACGCACGTGGCGCGAGCCCGGGTGGTTCGACCTGCTGCACGATGCTGGGCGTCGAGTGGTGGGGATCGACCTGCTCGGCCACGGCGGCGCACCAAAGCCGACCGACCCCGCCGCCTACGACGACCTGGCGGGACCGGTTGTCGAGCAGATGCCCGAGGGCCAGGTCGACATCATCGGCTATTCACTCGGGGCGAGGACCGCACTGGAGATCGCTTTGGCCGACCCGACACGAGTGCGCAAGATGGTCCTCGCCGGCGTCGGACAAAACGTCATGGAGCAACGCAGCGCGACCATCACCCCTCATGTTTCGCAGCGTTTCGATGCACTCATCGCCACCGCCGGCAACAACGGCCCGGCACTTCGGGCCTGCATGGCCGCGACCCGGCCACCGTTCACCCTCGCACAACTCGCGGGACTCAACGTGCCTTGTCTGATCATCATGGGCGACGAGGACTTCACCGGGCCACCGGATCCGTTGGCGGACGCGCTACCCGACGCTCGGATGACCACACTGCGAAACGTCGACCACTTCGGCCTGCCCAAGCAATTCGCGTTCATCGACGCCGCCCTGGAGTTCATCGACGCCGTACCGAGCTGGGCCTGATCCGGCGCCCTGACCCGCGGTTAGGCCCATCAGAGACGTACGACCTCGGCGCCCACGCTCTCGGCCACGTCGACCGTCCGTTGATGACACGTGAACATCAGGACCTGTCGACGCCGCGCCGCCTCGCCCAACAGTTCGACGGCGGAAGCCGCCCGGTCGTCATCGAGGTGAATCAGTGGATCGTCACAGAGCAACGGCAGGTCGAGCCCACGTTTCTGACTGTCGTGCTCGGCCATGGCCAGACGCAGCGATAGATACAGCAACGCCCTCGCTCCGGTGGAAAGCGAGGTTGCCTCCACATCGCAGACCCGGTCGGTGAAGCCGTCGGCCATGTGGACATGGAGTGTCGACGAGTCGGGCCCGGACGACTTGACCACGACCGCCCTCCACCCACCGGCCACGGTCGACGCCAGTTCACCGGTCCGCCTGATGAGCTGGGGCTGGTTCTTGCGTTCGTAGTCGTCGGCAACCGCTCGCAGCATCACTCCGGCCAGTCGCCTGGACGCAGCCTCGAGCGCCAGGTCGTCGCGTGCCTCGACAAGCGATCCTTCCATCACCCTCAGATCGGCCAGGCGATCGGCTCGACGAATCTCGTCGAGGCGGTCGATCTCGAGTGCCAACTTCCCGGAGATTTCGTTCACTTCGGCATCGGCGGAGCGAATCAGCTCGGCGACACGCTCGCTCTCGAGTTCTCTGTCTTCGGTTCCGAGACCCTCATCGAGCAGGCTTCGGAATTCGGGATCATCGCCGATCATCGCATCGACGATTTTCGATGCACTGGCATGAGCAGACTCGGCCGCACGGCGCTCGGCCAACAGCCCGGCCATCCGACTCGAATGCTCCGAGAGCCTCTCCAGGCTCCAGGAGTCGACCTCGTCGGCAACCGGAGCCATCAGGGCCGAGAGGTCGGCCTCGGCCTCCACAACCCTGCTCCGGCAACCGGCCACCCGGCGGGCGGCCTCGACCAGATCGACATGACGAGTTGCCGACGACTCGGCCGCTTCGGGATCAATTCCCGGCGGAAGCCCCAGCTCGATGAAAATCCGATCGAGATGCTCACCTGCCGCCGTCTGCTTCGCCTCGGCCGCAGCAAGTCTTGCGCTCGTCGACTCGACCTCGGATGTCAGCGAATCGAGCGATTTGAGCTGCCGGCGAGCCGTTGCCCACTTCTCGAGTGAGCCGCGCAACGTGAGCGGGTCGGACGGGATCGTGAGCCCGAACTTCTGGCTCAGGGTCGGTAGAGCAGCCTTGACCACCCCGGCCCGCTGCTCACATGCCGACAGGTCGGACACGGTTCGCTGCGTCCCCACCTCGGCGTCGTCGAGCAGCCGCTGGGCATCAGCCACCCTGATGGCCGCGGCACCGACCTCGTCGCCCGATTGCACCTCGACGGCCTTCGGCCTCACCGCCGGCGAGATGAGCAGTGCCACGCCCGCCAGACCCAACAGGATCCACTGCCCGGTGACCGCCGAGAACAGGCCGAGAACAGCAATGATGATCAAGAGCAGCCACCAGAGCGACCGGATGGAGCCCGATCCTTCCGCGGTGACCGAGCGCCGAACCTGCCACTGGGATGGACCCATCCCGAGACCGAACCGGTCCCAGTCACCCACCGCCAGATCGAGGCGACGCTGCATCTCGGCGGCGTGGGAGACGGCTCGGTCATGGTCGAGACTCGCCCGTTCGACGTCGCCGAGCGCCTCCTTGAACTTGTCGGACAACTGGATCAGTTGCACTTGGGCATCCTGATCGAGGCGCGCGCTGCGCAGAGTCTCCACATCGGTCGACATCACGTTCAGGGCCAGGTCGAGGCCCACAGCCGCTTGGTCCCTGGCCTCCAGGGCCGCGGCACGGGCCAGCGACACCTCCTCGACGACCCGGCGGGCATGCGACACGTCGCTCACTGCGGTGGCGACCGGGCCGATGTCGGATCGCGTGATCGCGATGCGTTCGATCACCTCGTCAACGGTCGTCGATTCGGGTGCACCAACCGACACGATCTGCTTCCCGAACTCGACCTGAGCCGCCTCCAACTCCTCTTTGGCCACGCGACACGACGCTATGGACGATTCGATCGCCGGCAAGTCGTCGACGACTCGCTCCCATGACTCGGGGATCACCTCGCAGGACTCGAATTCTCCCCGAGCCACGGTCTCGGTTCGACGATGGCGATCGAGTTCGCCGGCATTGCCCAACAGCGACTGCCGCTTCAGCCATCCGGATCGCTGCCGCTCGACCTCGGTTCGCCTGACCATGAGTTCATCGATGTCGGCCTGCAGCATCCGATGGTCGTCGACGTTTCGATCGGCCTCCCGCAGCTCGCCCACCACCCGCTGCAGCTCGGCGACGATCGAGTTGAAGGAGGTCCCTTCGGGCCCGACTTTCGCACCGGGCCTGGCATCCTGTTCAAAAGTCCTCGCCAGCTCTCTGGGATCGGCCGAACCGGCAAGAGCACCCAGACCGGCCCGTCTGAGTTCGCGGTCGGCATCGCCGCCGTCGTGGAGTTGCTGGCCCCACAGTCGATAGATACCCGTCAGGGTCTGGGTGTCGACTCCGCGGATGTGGTCGCGCCACTGATCGGGGGTGAGCAGCGATCCGAGCCGATATTCACGGGTGCTGGCCTTGCCGATGGCGCCACCGCCCGGCGTCACCCGGTAACTCGCCGCCGCCAGGAAATCGTCGCCTCTGAGGTTGCCGGTGAGTGAGCCGCTGAGGATCTCGCCCGGCCTGCCGTAGCGACGCACGACATCACTTGACGACGAAGGCCCCACCAAGAGCCACACGATCAACTCCAGAAGGGTCGATTTGCCGGCCTCGTTGAGACCGTGAACCACCACCATCGGTGCCGGCGGGAACTCAAGGCGCTGCCTGGTCAGCCCACCGAAGCGTTCGGCGTCGACAGCCTCGATGCGCAGTTGCGAACTCACGGCTGCTCCCCCCCACCGTAGAGATCGTCGATCAGCAGGTCCCGCGACATGGTAAGCAGCTCCCGACAGATCGATTGCCCCGAGGGGCCGGAACCGCCATCCAGGCGATCACCGATCACCCCGAGGATTCTCCTGTCGAACACCGGCACCAGGTTGGTCGCCACCCAATCGTCGAGGTCGGGATCGGGCCGATCCTCGAGGGCGTCGATGAAGCGAAGCAGTTCGGAAAGGAGATCGCCACGCCGGAGAAGCTGATCGAGGTCGACCTCGGGGCGCGTCGACGAGCGCACCCTGAGAATCGCCCCGGCACCGAGTGCACCACCCAATTCCTCTCGACATTGTGTAGCCAGAACGTCGGCCCCGAGTGCACGGAGGTCTCGGTGGAACCCGGTGCGCCCGACCAACTCGACCGTCACCAGCACCGGCCGTGACCCGGCCTCGGCCGCCAGGTCGGTGGCGCATTCGGCGACGTTGCGAACCATCTCGGAGATGTCATCCGCGTCGGACACGTCGACGGTGAGTCGTTCGAAGCGAATCGAATCGCATTCGACGAATTCGGGTTCACCGAACCCGTCTTGGCCGATCGGCACACTGAGGACCCCCTTGGCACCACACTCGGCCGGCTTGGTGCTGCGGCCTTGGAGATTGCCTGAATATGCCCACCACCGACCCGGTCCGATCGCATTGACCGATCTCTTGTGGACGTGACCGAGAGCCCAGTAGCCGATCGTCGAATCTTCGAGGTCGGACCTGGAGCAGGGAGCGTAAGGGTCGTGGCCGGTGGTGCCCTCGACGTTGGCGTGGACCACACCCACCGACGGCAGCGCGGTGTCGATCGACAAGGCGGTTACCGCCTGCACCAGATTCTCGGACTCGGAACCCGACGAGTAACTCACTCCGGCGACTGCTACTTCCCCGATGCCATCGACCTTCACCGTGCGGTGGGTCGGGGTACCGGCCGCGAACACATGGACGTTGTCGGGCAATGTTGCCGCGCCGCGAAACCCGGCGACCAGAGGGTCGTGGTTGCCGTGGACCACGAACACGGGGATCGGGGACGCACCGTCTTCACCCAGACGACGCAGTCCACGCTCGAGCGCGAGCTGCGATGACACTTCTCGGTCGGCGTGGTCGTAGACGTCGCCGGCCATCACCACGAACGCCGCCTCGCGCCGGAGAGCCAGGTCGACGAGATTGTCGAACGACTTCGATGCCAGGCGCCTCAGTTCGCCGAGCTTGTCGGGATCGTGGCTCAAGTGGCCACCTAATGATTCGAGTGGTGCGCCGAGGTGAAGATCGGCGGTATGGATGAAGTTGGGGGTGTGGTCGGTCATGGGGCTGGTCACCGGGAGGTCATGGTTCGGTCATGGGGTCCACCGGCGGCTGTGTGGTGGCTGCGCGACATTGTCGCTCACAGGTGTGACATCGAAAGTGACCCGGGTCGGATCATGCACCGGCCACACCCAACCGAGCGAGGATGTCTCGAAGAGCGTTGCGTTCGGCCGTCCATGGCCGTTGGTTGCCATCGCGGACGAACTGCCTGACCCGGTGGAGGTCACGGGTGAGTTCCACACCGGCCACCAACCGGTCGTGACGGCGCAGACCCAGTATCACGCTGCGGTCACAGGCGACGTGTTCGCAGTAGTCGGCCATGCAATTGTCGAGCTCGCGCCCCCACCTCCGGAGCTCATCCCCGGAACGAGGCAACCAGATCGAGTGTGCCCCGGAGCTGGCTCCGTGGAGCCGCAGCACGGCATCCGGATACCGGAACTCGTCGTCGGGGCCCACGGCGATGGCCTGAACAGGGCCGGGAACGTAGAGGGGCTGGACCGGCAGATCGATCACCCCTTCACCTTCACACGCTGCCACTCGCGGCGCGTCGGCCCCGGCCCGACAACGGGCAGGGCCCGCCGGCTGTCGCTGGGCGACGGGTTCCACCGGCGGCCGAACGAATTCGATGACGACGGCATCGAGGTCGTCGATGTGTCTCGGAGCCGGACCGTCGTAGATCGACAGCAGTCTCGGCACGTGAACGATCAGACGGATCAATCGGCCTGGCCCGGTGATCGTGGCGAGCGCCTCGGTGGCGAGGTGGGCCGACACACTGGGCCCGAGCATGCGGAATCCCCGACGCAGTAGGTGAAGGTCGTAGACACTCGGCCAGTACTGGGCCGCATGGTCGGCGGTCGGCGCCATGAGCATGTTGGCGATCACATCGGCCGAAACCGATTGGGGCAACGCCAACGCCAACCCGAGGGGCATGAGCGCCATCGGCCGCTGCGCCGGTCCGGCGGCCTCGACCTCGGGCGCCTCGCCATCGTCGACCCCCACGGTGTCGCCGGCCAGGCTCGCCGCGAGCGCGCGGGCGACCCGCCGACTCGAACGATCACCGAACGCAGCGCTGGCTGCGGCTCTCACGTCGGGGCCGGCCAGGACCGGCTCCGCCCATCGGGGCACATGTGGCGGGGCCAGCACGCCGCGGTCACGAGCCAGTCTGACCATCGGGAAACCCAGCGAGGCGATGACCGACGCCAGGGCGTCGTCGGCGGGAAGAGCGTCGGCGATACCCATCTCCGTCGACCACACCAGGAGTCGACGCTTCAGCTGCCGCTGCCAGGCGTTGCCGTCGTCGTTGGCACGTATCGCCAGTCGCCGCAACAGATGCGAGATCGTGTCGGGCTGCACCGTGACGTCGATACTGCGCCGCCCACCCAGGAACTCGAGCCGGGTGAGCACTCGACGTTCACCCGGAGAGCGGCATTCGAACGAGGCCAAGGGCTCGCCCCGATGGAGAACCACCGGCCGACGACGATCACTGCCGTCCCATGCCAGGTCGCCGTGAAGTCTCACGACCGGATCTGCACCGTCGTCCGTTTCATCGAGTTCTTCGTCGTCTGCCAACTCACCCTCCGGTTTATCGAACCGGTCGACGAATCGCTCGCCGGACCGGCCATCGACCCGCGCCACCTCCGACCGTACATGTGTTCGGGACCACTGTCGACCCCTCGGGTAGTTTGAGTCTGTGGATTCCTCGCAACCGGCCGAACCCAGGCTCAGCATCATCAGCCGGGTCGCCGACCCCGACTTTCTCGACCTGCCGTGGGATGCGCCACTCAGGGACTGGACCCACCCCCGCATGGCCACGGTCGCCAGGGGAATCTCACGCCACACGGTCCGTTTTGTCCGCTACGGCGGACGTGTGTTCGCACTCAAGGAGACCGAGGACAAGCCGGCCGAGACTGAATACCGAATGCTGCGCATTCTCCATGACGACTACGGGCTCCCGACGGTGAAACCCACCGCGGTGGTGAAGGGCCGCGCCACCGTTGCCCGCCCCGACGGCCCGGGCGACCCTCTCGGTGCGGTGCTCATCACCCGCTACCTCGACTTCTCGCTTCCCTACCGATACCTGTTCAGCATCGAGAATTCCGAGCCCTACCGTCAACGTCTGCTCGATGCCCTCGTCGTGCTGCTCGTGAGGCTGCACCTCCACGGTGTCTTGTGGGGCGACTGCTCCCTGTCCAACACGCTGTTTCGCCGCGATGCCGGAGCACTCGCCGCCTACCTGGTCGACGCCGAGACCAGCGAGTCCAGACTCAGCGTTTCCGAAGAGCTGCGACGCCACGACCTCGAGATCGGCTGCACCAACATCGCCGGTGGGATGCTCGATCTGCAATCAGAGGGCCGGCTGCCGGTCGACATCGAGCCGTTCGCAGTTGTCGATGAGATCGGACTCCGCTACGACCAACTCTGGTCGGAACTCACGAGAGTCGATGAGTTCGACCCGTCGGAGCGGTTCCGGATCGACCGTCGAATCGCCCGGGTCAACCAGCTTGGTTTCGACATCGGCGAGCTGGCGATCGAACGGTCGGCCGACGGTTCACGCCTGTGGATCAAGCCGGTGGTCGTGGAGGAGGGCCACCACCACCGTGTGTTGCTCCGTCTCACCGGACTGGCCGTTCAGGAGAACCAGGCCCGTCGACTGCTCGGGGCGATGGCCGCCCACGGTGCTTGGATCGAGGCCACGGAAGGGCGGGAACAGCCCACCGGAGTGCGGGCCTACCGCTGGCTCCACGAACGCTACGAACCACTGCTCGAGCTGATCCCCGACGAATACGCCGACCGGCTCGAACCGGCCGAACTCTACATCCTCTACCTCGATCATCGGGCGGAGCTCAACGCGGCCGCCGGCCACGACGTTGACGAGGACTCGGCACGGCAATCGTTCCTCGAGTCGGTGCTGGCTCGCCTCCCGAGCGAACGCCATCTCCGCGAGGACGAGTCCGAGTAGGTCGGGGCCGGCTCGAACCGGCCGATTCAGGCCGGGTCGACCAGATCGGCGATGATCCTCGAGCCGTCGGTGAACGGCAGGAAATGCCCCCGACCGTGCAGTTCCTCGAAGCGTGCCTTCTCCAGCCGATCGGCGAGATCCCGCCCATGGGCGACCGGCACCAGCGGATCGTCGCTGCCGTGCCAGAGCGTGACATCACACTCGACCGACGCCAGGTCGAATCCCCAGTCGACCGCGAGTCGCGCGTAGTCGTCAACGACGCCACCGACACCGCACCGGGTCGACTCCCCGACGAAGTCCAGGATGAGTCGGGAGTTGGCGCGCAGCATCATGCGCTCCGCCTCCACCGACGATTTCATGACGTCGCTCATGACCATCCGATCGGGGGCATGAGATCCGACCCTCACCAGCATCCGGGCCCGGCCCGGATGGCCGACCGCCCAGCGAAACAGCACCCGGTCGAACCGCATCCCCAACTCACGGCGGTAACGATCATCGACCAAGGGATGCATCGACGCAACCGTGGCAACCCTGTCGACCCGGCCGGTGCCGGCGGCTCCACACGCCAGGGCGTAGGGACCCCCCGCCGACCATCCGGCCACGGAGAATCGTTGGTGACCCTGCCGGGTCATCTCGGCCAGGGCCATCTCAGCCCAATCGGCGACGGTGATGTGGGACCGTCGTGCCGAGGTGCCGATGCCCGGCCGGTCGAGGCTCACGATCGCCGCTCCGGCCGCCGTCGCCGCCTCGTTCAGCGCCACCGCGTCGAGGCGGCTGCTGAGACCCCCGTGACACCACAGGATCGGATATCCGTTCGAGTCGCCCAGCAGTTCGACACCCACACGGGCTGACCGTACTACCCTCCCGCCAGATCACCCGTCGCCCGGTCAGCGCACCATCCGGAGAGAGGCAACGATGACGACAACTCATCCTCGTCCCGACCTGCGCCGCGACCCCTGGTGGACACTCGATGGTGAATGGGATTTCGGATTCGGCCGGGCGGGTGATGAGGCACTCGACGATGCCGTGTTCGACCGCACGATCGTCGTGCCGTTCGCCTACCAGTCCCCCGCCAGTGGGATCGACGACTCCACTGCACACGAGGTGCTGTGGTACAGACGCCGCGTCGATCTGCCCGACCCCGACGGTGGCCGCCTGCTGATCCACTTCGGTGCCGTCGACTACGAAGCCACCGTGTGGCTGGCCCGGGTCGAGGACGGCATTGATGGAACCACCGGGGTCGGTGTCACCCCGGTCGAGGTCGCCCACAACGTCGGTGGTCACGTCCCCTTCGTCGCCGACGTCACCGCGGGCGCCGGCGAGGGATGCGTGCTCGTCGTCCGAGTGGTCGACCGCACAGCAGATGATCAGCCGCGGGGTAAGCAACGGGCCGGATCGTCGGAGCCGTTCAGCGAGATTCGTTACACGGCCACCAGCGGGATCTGGCAGCCGGTGTGGCTCGAGCGGGTCGGATGTTGTCATGTGCACGAACTGCATGTGGCGGCCGGCGCCGATGGCCGATTCACAATCGACGTCGATGTTCGATCGGACGCCACCAAGGGTTCGGGGGCCGGCTCCGGCCTCCGGCCCGGCGACCGGATCGTCGAATGTGATGTTTCTCTCGCTGGTTCCGGCGTGGCCCGGGCAACCGGTGCGGTGGATGCCGATGGACATGCCGTCGCCGAGGGCATGGTGGAGCACCCCGAGTGCTGGTCACCGGACTCCCCCACCCTCTACGACCTGACAGTGTCGATCGTCGACGGCGATGCCGTCGACACGGTCAGGACCCGGTTGGGGTTCAGGACGATCTCGACCGATGGTGACCGCATCGTTCTCAACGGCCGACCGGTCGTCCTGCGCATGGCGCTCGACCAGGGCTACTGGCCTGACACGCTCATGTCCCTGCCTTCCGACGAGGACGGCTCCGACCGGGTACGTGACGAGATCGTGTGGCTCAGGGAGGCCGGGTTCAACGGGGTTCGCAAGCACATGAAGATCGAGGACCCGCGCTGGTGGCGATGGGCCGACGAGCTCGGGCTCATGGTGTGGCAGGACATGCCGGCGGGGGCTTTCCACAAACCGGCCGGCAGTGCGCTCCGTACCAGGCTGGCCGACGAATGGGAGCGGGCGATCCGCCGCGACCGCAGCCATGCCAGTGCCATCTGTTTCTCGCCGTTCAACGAGTCGTGGGGCATCAACGGGGTGGGCGACGATCCCGAGATGCAGGCCTACGTGCGCGACGTCGTGGTCCGCACCCGCGAATTGGCCCCCGATGCCCTGGCGGTCGACAACAGTGGCTGGCTTCACGTCGACACCGACCTGTTCGACATCCACCGCTACGACCACGACCCGGCCGTGCTACGTGCCGTCCTCGAGGAAGCGATCGCCGCCGACTGGCAGATGGACTGGAGGATCGATTTCGAGGCATTCGGAAACTGGGGCCCGGCCGCCGACGCCGACGGAATCGTCCACTTCGACACGTCGCCATCGGCTCGTGGTGACAAAGTCCGGGGGTTCACCGGCCAGCCGGTGGTCGTCAGCGAATTGGGGGGCGTGGGTTTCTTGGTGCCCGAGGATGGGGTCGAGACCGACGCAGGGACCGATGTTGGAGCCGATCCAACATCCGAGGAGCGGTTCGTCTACTCCGACGCAGCCACCGCCGACGAGTTCGCGGGCGCCATATCCCGACTGGTTGGTGTGGTCGAGGAGCTGGGTCTGGCCGGCTGGTGCTGGACCCAGGTGAGCGACATCGAGCAGGAACAGAACGGACTCTTCACCTACGACCGTCACCCGAAACTTCCGGCCCGACGAGTCGCCGCCGCGATCCATGCCGCTACCGCCCGTCGCCCGGCCTACACATCCGGGCCCTGAGCGTCACACGGCACCGTTGCCACCGTCTCATAGCGTGCGCCGTCGGGATGAAGCCGGCTCCTCACCAGCGCGATCTCGCGCACCGGAAATTCGGCCGATACCGGCAGGCCAACCGTCCCCGTGGTACAAGACCGACCTCGACCCTTGAGCCGAGCCAAGGTGATGTGACCGTTGAACGGGCGCGGGTCGACCGGGTCACCGATGTCAACGGTTGCGTCACGAACCACTGCGGCCAGCGCCCCGAGACCGGCCACCGGTACCACAATCGTAGCGTGACCGAGCCAACTGATCCTCGGACCGAGCGTGGCCGTCGACGGTGCGACCTCGGCCACGTCGGCCAGCGCCCCGATCACCTCCGTGATCCGATCGTCGGCTACGTCACCGAGGAAACGCAGGGTCACGTGCCACTGGTCCGACGTGGTCCACCGCACTCTCGTGGTGGCTTCGTCGGGACGGTCGAGACCACCCAGCAAACCGATCACTTCGGGAGGCGGCCATACCGCCACGAACAGTCTCGACACCTGGTCGTCCGACCTTTCCACCCCGTCTACCGGTAGGAACGAACCGGACCCGATTCGTTCCGATCGTGACTCTCCCTACTTCTTGGAGGATTCGTGGTGAGGGCCGGCCTTCTTGGTGTCCTCGTAGTAGGGATTTTCGCCCGTGGCATGGTCGGTGACGTCGACCACGTTCTTGATCTCGGGCACCATCTCGAGGATGGCGACCTCTATGCCCTGACTGAGCGTGACCGCGGCCAGCCCGCATCCCTGACAGCCACCACCGAGACGCAGATATGCGGTGTCGTTCTCGACCGCCACCAACTGGGCGACACCGCCGTGGCTGGCAATGGCCGGATTGATCCGCTGGTCGAGGACCTGGGTCACCCGGTTGGCGACATCACCGGTGAGTTCGATGTCACCCGTGGGGATGTCGGGCGAGGGTGAGTTGGGATTTTCGAAGACGAACCCCTCCTCGAGGAGGTTGCGGTTGCGGTCGAGGGTGGCGCCGGCGATCTTGTCGATGTCGGACTTCTGGAGCACGACACGGAGGTCGCCGTTGTGTTCGACGACGTGTTCGGGGCCGGCCTCGTCGACCGCCTGGAACCACATGTCGTACTTGTAACTCGACCCGCGGGTGCCGGCGATGACGAGCCACAATCCGAGATTGCCACCATCGGATTCGCCGGCGAGCATACCCTTGAGCTTCTCCTGAGCCTTGTCGGTGACGGTGACGAGGTTGGCAGAACCGGCTGAGTCTGACATTTCGCTCCTTGGTGGAGATGCGGCGGGGTAGGGGCACGATAGGACGATGGCGAAGGTTCTGCTCCTGCTCCCGGCCGGTACCTATCGTGCGACCGATTTCATCGGTGCCGCCCGCTCGCTCGACGTCGAGGTGGTCGTGATCACCGACGCTCTGTCGCCTGTCGCGCCGTCCGCCGACCCCGACGGTCCGCCCGAGGGCAAGCCCGGAAGCTTCATGGACAGGGTGATCACCGTTGACTTCTCGATGCCCAGGGAGGCGGCCGATTCGATAGTCGCCACGATGGCCGGCCGAGGTGAACGAGACGATGTGGCCGCCGTCGTCGCCGTCGACGACTCCGGTGTGCTCACCGCGGCACACACCCGCGAGATGCTCGGCCTGCCGGGCAATCCGCCCGAGGCCGTGACCCTCACCCGCGACAAGGCCGCCATGCGCGAATGTCTTTCCTCGGCCGGTGTGAGCCAGCCGACGTTCGTCGTCGTCACGCCCGGGTCGACGATCACGACGGACTCGTCGGTCGGCTTCCCCTGCGTGGTGAAGCCGGCCGGACTGTCGGGCAGTCGGGGTGTGATCCGGGTCGACGGTCCAGCCGCACTGTCAGCCGCGGCCGAGCGGGCGCGGGCGGTGGCCGCCGAGGCGGGCGAGACCGACACGATGCTGGTCATCGAGCGCTACATCGACGGCGCCGAGGTCGCCGTGGAGGGGCTCATCGACGACGGCGTGTTCACCACGCTGGCCGTCTTCGACAAACCCGGCGCGTCGTCCGGGCCCTACTTCGAGGAGACCTACTACGTCACGCCCTCACAACTGCCGGCGGACACCCTTGCCGATCTCGACCGTACGGTCGCGGCGGCCGCGGCGGCGCTCGGCCTGGTGGACGGGCCGATCCACGCCGAAGCCCGGATCGGCGCCGATGGGCGTGTGTGGATCCTCGAACTGGCGGCCCGCTCGATCGGCGGGCTGTGCTCGCGGTCGCTTCGGTTCGGCCTCGG
>QIIW01000018.1 GCA_003231645.1 Acidimicrobiia bacterium
GCGCTGCTGCTCGTGCCGGCAGTGGTGGTCGCTGCCGCTTGAGTCGTCGTGACGGAACCGGTGTTCGAATTGCTGCCGCAGGCCGCGGCGATCAGGCCCAGCGCCATCAGCGCCGCCAGGATCCGAACCCACCCGAACCTCCGGCTCTTGTCTGTCTGTCTCATCTTCTTCCCCTCTGTTTGGTTTCTCCCGATTGTCGGGGCAACTGAGCGCAGCTCCCCAACCGAGACTGTTAGTGCCGCGTGAACGGCTTGGTGAGCGCGGCCGGCGGTGCGACGCGCCGGGCCAGCACGACCAGAGCCGCGATGGTCAGGATAGCGGGTGCCGCCGAGGCGATATCGGACCAGCTCCGCGGGATGATCTCCAGGGCCTTCCACGAGATCACGGTGGCCTGCACAAAGCCGTAGAGCAGAGCGCCGGCCATCACACCGGGTGCCCGCCACGCTCCGAAGTAGACCAGCGCAATCGCGATGAAGCCCAACCCCTGGGTGAGGTTGGGCTGAAATATTCCGAGGTCGAGGACCAGCGCCGTGCCGGCAACGCCGGCCATGGCGTTGCCGATCAGAATCGACGTGTAACGCACCCGCGCCACCGACACCCCGAGACTGTCGGCCGCCTCGGGGTTCTCGCCGACGGCGCGCACATTGGTGCCGAAGGTGGTGCGGCTGAACATCAACGACAGCAGCGGCACCATGACAAACGCCCCGTAGGTCATGAGCGAGTGCGAGAACAACGCCGGACCGATCTTGGGGATGTCGGACAGGAACGGTATGTCGACGGACGGAAGCTTGCTGGGTATGAACTTGGGCGTGCCGACCTTCTCCTGGAACATGAGGTCCGAGAAGCCGAGCCCGAACAGGAAGATGCCGATGCCGCTGATGCCCTGCTCGGCCTTGAACCTGACGGTCATGACTCCGTAGACCAGACCCATCAACAGCCCGACCCCGAGACCGACGAGGGAGGCGAGCCAGAGGTTGCCGGTCGACAGTGCGGTCCAGTAGGCGAAGAAGGCGCTGAGTTGCATGACGCCGTCGACACCGAGGTTGAGCACGCCGCTGCGCTGCCCGACCGTCTCGCCGAGACCGGCCAACAGATAGGGGGTGGCCAGTCGGATTCCGGCGGCGAGCGTGGCAAAGATCACGGAGACCGTGAAAAAGTCGCTCATGTGGCAACGACCTCGGACTTCGGCGACTCGGGCGGCGAATCGTCCAAGTCGCTGCGGGCCCGAAGGAGATCGCTGATGCGCTCTCTGAGATTGGTGCTGCTGACCACGAAGACCACGACGATGCCGCTGAGGGTGACGGCCAGTGCGGATGGCACCTGGAGCACGCGCTGCAGGTGGTTGGAACCGGTGATCAGCCCGCCGAACAGGAACGCCGACGGGATCGTCCAGAGCGGATGCAGACCCCCGAACAGCGCGACGACGATCCCGTTGTACCCGGCGGAACCGGTGAATCCGGCGGCCGAACCATCGGTGGCCATCCGTTGGCCCTCGCTGCCGAACACCAGGATGGCACCGGCCAGGCCGGCGAGCGATCCGCTGAGAGCCAGAGCCTCCACCACGCTGCGTTCCACGGGTATTCCGGCGGTGCGTGCCGCTTCGGGACTGTGGCCGACGGCTCGGAGGCGGAACCCGAGCGGGGTCCGCCAGAGGAGCAGGTAGGCCCCGATCGCCGCCACGATGGCCACCGGCACACCGAGATTGAGTCTCGTGCCGCCGATCAGGGTCGGGAGCACGGCATTGTGGGAGAGCTGCTTGGTCTGGGGGATACGGGTGCCGCGTTGGATCTCGAGCGGGTCGATCAACGGGCTGCGCAGCAGGTAGTTCATGATCTGTACGGCCACGATGTTGAGCATGATCGTGCTCAGGATCTCGTTGACCGACGCGTAGGCCTTCAGCGCCCCCGGGATCGCGCCCAGGATGCCCCCGCCGACCAGCCCGGCGATCAGGACCATCGGCAGGAGGATCGGGCGGGGCAGATCGGGGAAGGCCAGCGCGGTGACCGTCGCCAGCAGTGCCCCGGCGATGATCTGGCCTTCACCACCGATGTTGATGACGCTCGCCCGGAACGAGATGGCGATTCCGGCCCCGACGAGTAGCAGGGGAACCGACCTGGAGGCGGTCACCGACAGCCGGTCGACGTTGCCGAAGGCCCCACTGAAGATGGCCCGGAACCCTTCGACGGGGCTTGCTCCGAGCGCCACGAGGATGATCGCCGCGACGGCGAAGGCGGCGAGCGCGGCGAACGTCGGAACGGCCGCGCTCACCAATCGACGCATTCCTTACCCCCTGTTCCGGTCTCGTCGAGCGTCGCCGCTCGTGGCGCCGGACTATAGATCCCCCGCCAAGTCGCAACCGCAATCGGGGCCGGTTAGGTTCTGCTGCATGCGACGACCCCTGACGATCCTGGCCTCAATGGCCCTCTTGGCGGCCGCCTGCAGCAGCGGATCGAGCGGCGGCAACGCCGCCGGTTCCCCCTCGTCGCCGCCCCCCACGACCACGGTCGAGGCGACGACAACGACCACCGCAGCGGTGAGCACGACTGTCACCCCGACGACAATTGCCGTCGGCCACCCGAAGATCCCGAAGCCCGAGGTCTCCGATGTGGCATCACTGTTGACCCTCGACCGGCCCGTGGTGCTGGCCCATGCCGGCGGCGACCAGACGTGGCCCCACTCCACCATGTACGCCTTCTACCAGTCGGCGCTGGCCGGTGTCGACGTGCTCGACATGGATGTGCAGCTCACCGGTGACGGGGTGCTCGTCATCCAGCACGACGACACCGTCAACAAGGCGACCAACGGCACGGGCCGGGTCCGCGACAAGAGCCTCAAGGATCTTCAGGCCCTCGACAAGGCGTATTGGGCCAGCGACCACTGGGCGTCGCACGACCTGCCCGACTCGGCTTACGTCTACCGCGGGATCCGCACCGGAGACGTACCGCCGCCCCCGGGATTCAGCCCCGACGACTTTCGTATCGAAACCTGGCGCAACGTCGCCGAAACGTTCCCCGACTATCCGCTGAACATCGAGATCAAGGTTCCCAACGGCAACGACGGAAAGCCCGACCTGGCCTTCGCCATCGACGGGGCGAGGGAACTGGCCCGCGAGATCACCGAGTTGGGCCGTACCGATTCCGTGGTCGTCACCTCGTTCAACGACGATGTGCTGGCGGCGTTCCGCGATGCGGCCCCCGGCGTCGTCACCAGCCCTGGCGTCTCGGCCATGACCGCCTGGATCTTCGGCACCGGGCCTCTCGACCCGCTCGACCGGGTGCTCCAGCTGCCCCCGAGCTACCAGGGGCTCACGATCATCACCCCCGCCCTCATCGCCCGAGCCCACCAGGAGGGCATCGAGGTGTGGGAATGGGCCGACAGTGAATCCCAGGAAAACGGCGACTTCTACTCACTGATGGCGGCGATGGGGGTCGACGGGATCAACGCCGGTCGACCGGTGGCGGCGGTCGAACGGTTCGCGGCCGAGGCCGCGAACCCGCCCTCGGAGGGCCTGTTGATTGTCGTCACCAATGACGACGGTGTCGACGCCCCTGGGATCGACGCTCTGGTCGAAGCGCTGCGCGCCCTTCCCGACACCACGCTGCGGGTGGTCGCTCCGGCCGACAACGAGAGCGGCACCTCGGATCGTCGGAGTCCCACACCACCCGGTTGGCAGTATTCGCTCACGGCCAGCGGGTTCCCGGCGGTCGCCGTGCTCGGATTTCCCGCTGACAGCGTCGACACGGCACTCGGGGAGTTCGCGTGGAAACCCGATCTCGTGATCGCGGGCATCAACGACGGGCAGAATCTCGGGCCCCTCGTCGACGTCTCGGGCACCGTCGGCGCGGCCCGCACCGCCGCCCGCGCCGGGGTACCCGCCCTCGCCGCGAGTCAGGGACTCGGCGACCCGCCCGATTTCGCGTCCGGGGTCCGACAGGTTCTCGCGTGGGTCAAGTCGTTCCGTGACCGACCGGCCCCTCCCCCCGAGCCGACCGTCACCAATCTCAACATTCCCACCTGCACGTCCGGCAAGGTGCGAGGAGTCGTCGACGTCGATGTCGCCACGGAGGCCACAGGGCGCGACGCGCTGGTGTCCGACTGCGTCGGAAACTCCCCAGACGTGTTCACCGACGACATCGACGCCTTCATGAACGGCTGGGCGACGCTCTCGACGCTCGGCTACTGACCTCGGTTCAGGCCTCGCCGATGTCCTCGTTCCAGAGGTCGGGCTCATCGGCAATGAAACGGTCCATCAGCGAGACACACGTCGGATCGTCGATCACCACGACCTCCACACCGCGTTCACGAAGAAGCGCCTCGCCACCGAGAAAGGTCGTGTTCTCACCGATCACCACCCGGGGGATGCCGTAGAGGAGTGCCGCGCCCGTGCACATGTCGCACGGCGAGAGCGTGGTGTAGAGAGTTGCCCGTCGATACACCGAAGCCGGGAGACGGCCGGCGTTCTCGAGGCAGTCCATCTCGGCGTGGAGCACCACACTCGCGTTCTGGACCCGCCGGTTGTGTCCACGCCCGACGATCTCGCCGTCGATCACCAGCGACGAACCGATGGGAACCCCACCCTCGGACCGGCCCGCCTCCGCCTCATCGATGGCCGCCTGCATCCCACGCTGATCCTGAACGTCGAGTTCCATGGCGGGATCGTAGGCGAGGGACAGGATTCGTACATGCCCACGGACACCGCCTCCTGATCGCCGAATGCCCGACCGGGATGGTTCAAGTGACCCGTCGTTCGTGTCGAAGGTCCCTGGGTGGGTGTTCTGTCCTCGCGGCTTCAAGCTGCACTACTGGCCACGTTGCTGTTCGCGCCGGTAGTCGTCGTAGCCGGCCCACCGAGCGCGCTGGCCGCCGGGTCCTCGGGGTCCACGACGGCCCGGACGTGGATCGACACCAGCGACCGAGCCGCGGTTCTCGACGCCTACCGGGTCGAGTTCGAACGGGTCGAGCCCGATCCCGGATTCAGTGGCAGCGTGGCCGGTTGTGTCGCCGGTACGACCAGCGCCGCGTTTCGACAGAGCGTCGTGCAACGCATCAACTGGTATCGACGGATGGCCGGACTCGACGTGGTCACCAACCGCGCCGACTACGACGCGGCTGCCCAACAGGCCGCCCTGATCATGGCCGCTCAGGGTTCGTTGTCCCACGACCCCGCGAGCAGTTGGGCCTGCTACACCTCCGTCGGGGCGGCCACCGCCTCCAAGAGTGACCTGGCGCTCGGCACCTACGGCACAGCGGCCATCGACGCCTATATCCGCGATTCCGGCTCCAACAACCTCGAGATGGGTCACCGCCGCACGATCCTCTACCCACAACTGCGCGAGATCGGCACCGGCGACGTCCCGGCCGGCCCTGGCACCTGGGGATCGAACACGCTGCGAGTGTTCGACGACAACCTCTGGGGACCACGCCCGGCCGTTCGCCGGCCCGAGGGGTTCGTCGCCTGGCCACCCCCCGGATTCGTCCCACCCCAAGCGGTGTGGGGACGGTGGACGTTCTCGCTCTACGGCGGCGACTTCACCAACGCCACCGTCACCGTGTCCAGCAGTGACGGGCCGGTGCCGACGACCGTGCTGGCGCGCCGTCAGGCGTCGTCCTCCAACGGACGGATCGCGCCCGAGCCGACGATCGTCTGGTCCATGGGGCCCGACACCGGATCGGCGCTCCTTCCGATTCCGACCAAGGGTGACCGGTGTTACGACGTGACGGTGGGGGGCGTGACAGTGCAGGGGGTCGCACAAGCCGACTTCAACTACTCGACCTGCGTGATCGACCCCTCCTTCGTCGCGACCTCCGCCTCGCCGGTCGGCGCGGCGCCCTCGGTTCCGGTTCGCGGACCGTGTGTCAACACCGTCTTCGCGGCATGGATCAAGCCCTGCTGGTCGACGAGCCCGGCTGCTTCCGGCTTCGTCGATGTGGTCCGCTCCTGGCAGCGCGGCCCGGTCGATTGGCTGGTCGCCAACCGAATCACCTCCGGTTTCTCCCCCGACATGTTCGGTCCCGAACTCACTCTCACGCGTGCCCAGGCCGCCGCGCTGATCTGGAGGCTGGCCGGTTCGCCGGCCCCCCCGGCGGGCGCACCGTCGTTCTCCGACGTGCCCGGCGGCGCGTGGTTTGATGACGCTGTGCGGTGGATGGCCGGGTACGGAGTCACCAACGGCACCGGTTCCGGAAAGTTCTCTCCCGACGGGCCCGCCACCCGCGCCGAGCTGGTGACCTTTCTCTGGCGCATGATCGATTCGCCCGACACCCCGGGCAGCGACATCTTTTCGGATCTCAGCGCTCAGTGGCAGTACGCGTCGGTCAGGTGGGCGGCGACAGCCGGGATCACCAACGGCACGACCAACACCACATTTTCCCCCGACCGCATCGTGACCAGGGGCGAGGCGGCAGCGTTCCTCGCCCGATTCGCGGCCGCCCTGTCAACCTGAATGAACCATCGGGACGGTAGCTCTCGATAGGGGGATCACAGGAGGTCCCCATGTCCCCACCGCCGCCGCCACGGCCCGACGAGCCCGAAAGAGTCTCGGGTCTCGCCCCGCCACCAGTGTCAACCCTGGCCCCACCGCCACCGCCACGACCCGACCGTCGATGGCCCGGCCGACGAGCCCTCCGCTGGATTCACCTGGCCGGTCTCGCCGTGGTCATCCCCGTCGGGGCCGTTCTCGGCTACGCCGGGGCAGCAGCGGTCGTCGCCCTCTTCGTCGTAATCGTGCCGTTCGAGAAGATGTTCCGACGCCACGACCAGAGGATCAGGCGGCCGGGGCTGCGAACCGACCTCACCTACGCGCTCGTCGGCACTCCCCTCACCGCGGCAGGAACCGTCGTTGCCATCGCCATCGCTGTCATCTTGTTCCCGATCTACCTGCCGGCCCTGCTGCTGCGACCGATCGTGACTCTGCAGCCGATTTGGCTTCTCGTGATCGAGGGGTTCCTGCTGGCCGACATCTCGATCTACTGGGCTCACCGTCTGCACCACGAGATCGGGTTCCTGTGGCGCTTCCATTCCGTCCATCATTCGAGCGAGCGGATGGACTGGATCGCGGGAATCCGACAGCACCCCTTCGACGGGTTCATCATCATCGGTCCGGTCGTGTTCCTGATCGTCGCCGGGTTCCCGGTCGGAGCCGTCGGCGTGTTCGCGGTCGTGCAGACGATCCTCGGCTTGATGGCTCATGCCAACGTGAGGTGGCGGCTTCGTCCTCTCCACAGGATCGTGATGACGCCCGAGTTCCATCACTGGCACCACGCCAACCACCCCGAGTCGATTCATACCAACTACTCGGTGTTTCTTCCGGTGTGGGACATCATCTGGGGCACGTATCGGATGCCGGCGGACCTGCGCCCGGAGCGCTACGGCATCGACGAACCGATGCCCGACACGGTCACGGCGCAGCTCGTCCACCCGTTCACCCGCGACGTCCGGGAGCGCTACCCGTTCCCGCCCGCATGGCGACGCATGATCGGCCGGCTGACCCGTCCGCTGCGCCGCCTGGTGCCCTTCCACCGTCGAGTGACGCCGATTTCCTAGCATGACCCTCGTGTCAGACGCCCGCGTTCCGACCGGCATCGAAGACGTCGACCTGGTGCGAATGATCGGTGCCGGCGATCGCGACGCGCTGTCCGGTCTCTACCGACGTCATGCCGGCTGGCTCACGGCTCGGCTCGAGCGGCGCTGCGGCGACCCCGACATGGTGGATACGGCATTGCAGGACACGTTCTTGGCGGTGTGGCAGCAGGCCGGCGGCTACCGGCCCGTCGGCGAGGTTGGCGCGTGGCTGTGGACCATCGCCCTGCGCCGACTCATCGACCAGTTGCGCCGTCGACCGCCCCCCGAGGATGTCGAGCCGATGGCCGAGGTGATCAGTGTGGAGATCCCGTTGGCTCTCGGCCACACCGAAATGGGAGCGGCCTTCGCCTCGCTCCAACCGGCACTTCAGGCCGTGATGGCCTGCACCGCCCTGGACGGCCTGACCAACTCCGACACCGCCGCGCTTCTCGGCCTTCCGGTAGGGACGGTGAAGTCACGGTTGTCGCGGGCCAGGGAGATACTGAAGGAGGCGTTGCGATGACGTCAGTGCACGATTTGGAGGCGGCGCTGGGTCGGGCCGGTGGACACCCTCGGTTCATGGCCGGCACCGCCGGCGAGTCGGTTGATCGAGGCCGGCTGGCCGCCAACCTCGCGGCGATCGACGCCGAGATCGACGCGCCGCTCCCGAGCCTTCTGGCCAGACTTCTGAAGCGGCTCGGAGTGGGAGATCGGGTGATCCCACTCGTCACCGCAACCCCCGCGCTGCGTCGGTCGTGGATCGCCGCGGTGGTGGTGGCGCTGCTGTTTGCTCTCAACGCGGCTTCGGGAAGCCCCGGCGAGGGCACCGGCCGCATCGTGGTGTTCCTCACCATCGCTCCCCTGATTCCCCTGCTCGGAGTGGCGCTCGCGTTCGGCCCGGCCGTCGACCCCACCCACGAAGTGGCGGTCGCCGCTCCGATGGACGGATTCCGTCTGTTCCTCGTCAGATCGATCACCGTGTTCTCGGCCGGCGCGGCGATGCTCCTGCTCGGTTCGCTGCTGGTGCCCGCCGGCGGCGTGGCGAGGATCGGCTGGCTTCTGCCGGCGCTGGCCACAACGGCCGTCACCATGGCCGTCTCCACCCGGTTCGATCCTCGACTCGCCGCCGGCGGGGTGGGTTCGGCCTGGATCGTGCTCGTCGTGGTCGTGTCACAGGCGGCTGATCCCGCGGCGATGTTCGGTCCCGTCACCCAGGTCGTCTCGGTGGCCATCGCCGTCGGGGGGTCTGTCGCTTTCGTCAGGCAGCGACGTCACCTCGATGAACTCTCCGTTCCGGGCCCACGATGACCACACCGACGATCACCCTGTCCGGGGTCACCCACCGCTACAGCCACGCACCGGTACTCGACGTCGAGAGCCTGATGACGGGAGGGGGTGCCACCGCGATTCTCGGCCCCAACGGGTCGGGCAAGAGCACCCTGCTGCGCCTCCTGGCCACGCTGTTGGCGACACAGTCGGGTTCGATCCGATTCGACGGTCTCGACCCGTCGGTGCCGATCGAGCGCACGGCAATTCGACGTCGGCTCGGCTACGTGGCCCAGAACGACGGCCTGCCGGACCGGATGCGGGTGGCCGAGTACTGCGACTACATCGCCGCTCTCAAGGAGATCGGACCCGATCGTCTGCGTCGCCGCTGGACGGCGTGGGTACTCGACCGGGTCGGTCTCGGCGACATGTCCGGTCGACGGATCCGCACCCTCAGCGGAGGTATGAAGAGACGCCTCTCGATGGCGCAGGCTCTGCTCGGCGGACCCGACCTGCTGGTGCTTGACGAACCGCTGGCATCGCTGGATGCCGAGCAGCGCGCGGAGATCACCGGTCTGATCGCCCGGACCGCGAACGATGCCAACATCGTGGTCGCCACCCACCACGCCGACGAACTCGCGTCGGTGTGTGCCCAGGTGGTCGTGCTCGACCACGGCCGGGCGGTGTTCTCCGGCCCGCCAGCCGACCTGGCCACGCGCGCCACCGGTCAGGTATGGGAGGCAACGAAGCCGGCCGCCGGAGCAAGCTGCCGGGCGGTCGGCCCCGGCCGCTTCCATTGCGTGGGCGGCTCGCCCCCTCCCGGTGCCGAACCGGCGAAGCCGACGGTGGCCGACGGATACCTGGTGCTCGTGAAGCACCATTGACGATCCTGCTCGGCCGATGGGCCAGACTTGGCCGATGAGTTCCCAAATCGGTCTGACGGGTGTGGCGATTTCCAGCCTTCTCGTCGCGGTGGCGGTCGTCATCTCGCTGATCCGGCACCTGGGTCTGGCCGCCGACATGGTCACGGCATCGACACGTGCCTTCGTACAGCTCGTGCTCGTCGGCTTCGCCCTGCGGCTCGTGGTCGACAAGAACGACCCGATCATCTATGCGTGGGTTTGGATCGTCGTCATGGTTCTGTTCGCCGCCTACACGGTCAGGCGTCGGGCGCCCGAGGTCAAGGGGGCATTTGCCCTGGCCCTCGCGGCGTTCATCGGCGCGTCGGTGGTCACCCTCGGGGTGTTGTTCGGCCTCGGCGTGTTCGAACTCTCGGGCCGGACTCTCGTGCCGCTCGGCGGGATGATGGTCGGCAACTCGATGACCGCGATCGTGGTGGTGTCACATCGGGTCATAGCCGAGGTCGACGAGCACTCCGATCTCATTCAGGGCCGCGTTGCTCTCGGTGCCACCATCGACGAGGCTCTTCTCCCCCACGTCAGGTCATCGCTGCGGACCGCGTTGATTCCCCAGATCGAGACCACCAAGGCGGTGGGCATCGTGTTCCTGCCCGGCGCGATGGTGGGTCTGATCCTCGCCGGTGCCGACCCGGTCGACGCCGTACGGGTGCAGACAGCGGTCATGTACCTGATCCTCGGCAGTGTCTCCACCACCACTCTGGTGATGGCCTTCGGCGTGAGCCGGAGGCTGTTTCGACGGGTCCATCGCTCCGGCCACCGGCTCCGCCGTAACAGTGTCGACCTGATCACCATGACCTTGGGGTGATCCGGCTGACGCCCGGTCGGGTGTTGGTCTCGCCGACCATCACCACCAGCCAGACCGTGCCTACGGCGAGAACCACGGCCAGAGCCACCGCGGAAGGGCCGAGACCGATCGCGTCGGCCGACCAGCCGACGATGAGCGGGCCGATGACACGACCGAGGTCCGCCATCAGATTGAAACCGGCGATGAAGGGTGCGGTCGCGTCCGCGGGCGCCAGATCGCTTCCGAGAGTGAGCAACGATCCGGCACTCAAACCGTTGCCGACTCCTATGACGATTCCGGCCACCACCACGGCGGCGACCGTGTGGGATACACCGAGGAGGAGCAGGCCGACCGCCATGAGCGTGAACGCCGGGACGATCGCTCGGAGGCGGCCGAAACGGTCCATCACAAACCCGGCCAGAGGGAACAGGAGCAGATCTCCGGCGGTACCCGCGGCCACCAGCGCACCGACCGCCGCCGGGCTGAGCCCGAGTGATTCGCCGATCAACGGCACGACCACGAACCGGCCCGAGCGAGCCGCCATGACCAGCATCGGGCCCAGTCCGGTGATGACGAGGCGCTTGAAATGGCGTCTGATCCCGGCGGCCATGGGGACGGCGGCAAAGTCCGGCTGATCGTTGAAATCGGCCGAGCGACGGTGCGCGGCCACGGCCAGCAGCCCGGTTGCCGACAGGACACCACTGAGCACGAACGCCGCGCTGAACCCCGCTACCTCGGCCACCAGGCCACCGAGCAACGGGCCGACCAGCACCGAGAGGCGGAACGAGCCACCGGCCAGCGACATGACCCGCCCTCGCACTCTCGGGTCGACCCGCCGTGTGATGTATATCTGGCGTGACTGGCCGACACCGACCGTTCCGAATCCGTAGACGATTCGGAACGCCACCAGCACGAGGACCGCGGTGCTCAGACCCAGTGCGGCAGCGGTGAGCGCCATTGTGACGATGGAAACGACCAGGAGAAGGTCTTCGCCTCGACGATGAGCGAGGGTACCGGCGGGGATACCGCCGAGTACCGAACCCATGCCGGCCGCGGCCAGAATCACCGACACCGCCGTGAAGCTCAGCCCGTGGACGCGCAGGTAGAGCGGCAGGATCGGAAGCAGCACGCCGGTGCCGATTCCACTGGCCAGCCACGGCAGATAGACCGGCAGCGCGAGCGAGCGCACCACCGGACCGAGCGGCGCGATCACGTCGGGGTTTTCAGCGGAGTGCATCGGATCAGGGGCGGGGCGCGGTGAGAACGATCACCGTCCAGTCGAGGATCGGGTCGCCACCGGCCGGCGAGTCGACACGATGGGCCGACGCCTCGACGTTCACCGCCAACAGCCGCGCCGCCTGGATGTCGAGCGAATCGACGAGTGTGTGACGAAACGACAGCAGATCACCCTCGAACGCCGGGCCGGTGTGGTTGCACTCCTGCCAGCCCAGCACGGTCGCCATGGCCGCCACCACCCGTGTCAACGATGCCTGGGCGAGGCCGACGACATGACCGCCGTAGACAAGGCGCTCCGGGTAGGGCGACTGGCCGGCATCACGGTGGATCATCGCCAGGTTGTGGGTGATCCTGGCCAGTGCGGTGGCGCCGTCGATGACGTCGCGGGTCGGATCGGTGATCGTGTCGCCCGTGGCCCAGGCCGAGGCCGTGCCCAGGAGGTCGAGGTGCCATCCGGTGGGTATGAGCTCGACGAACGAGTCGAGGTTCAGCGGGGCGGACGCACCGAGGTCGTCGCCGTGGCCGGGCAGCGAGTCGCCGACGGTGGGCAGTATCGGGCAACGCTGATAGACCACGGCGGGGTGCCCGGCGGCCGTGGTGACGATGTCGACGAGTACCTTGCCGCGAGGGCGACGACCCGGCTTGTCGAGCGAGTCCGCCATTGCGGCGACGGTGACTGTGGTGGCAACGGTGTCGCCGATGAACACCGGTTCGACCAGCCGGAGATCGCGGTAGAAGAGGTTGGCGACGGCCCGACGGCTGACGGTGGTGCTCTGACCGATCGACATCTGCGTGACGAGTCCCGGGCTGGCGAGCAATCGCGGTGAGCCGGTGACGGCGCGACACAATTCGGCGTCGAGGCACAGCGCCAGCCGTTCGCCGACCACCGACTGGTAGAACGCGGCGACGCCCGGGTCGATGGTGACACCCGGCTGACTCGGCAGACGGTCGCCAACGCTCAAGCGGTCGTAGAACGGTCCGTCGAGGGGTATGGCATCGAGCATGCGGCGAAACTACTTCGATGCCTGACCGAGCACGAGATCGCCGACTTCGACGATGTCGCTGATCCACACGTCTGCGCTGCGACCGAGGATCGCCGATGGCCCGACGTAGACCGTGATGGCACCGGCGATCCGACCGGCCTCGATGTCGTGACCGGAGTCGCCGACCATCGCCAGTGCAGCCGGTTCGACGCCCAGAGCCTGTGCGATGCCGATCACCATGCCGGGCCCGGGTTTGGCACCGTGGCCCGAGTCGTAGCCGATCACCGACGCGAACAGGTCGGTCCAGCCCAGGCCGGCGACCTGACGGCGAGCCGACGATTCCGAGTCGTTGGTGGCGAGGCCGACCGGCAGCTCGGCTTCCCTCAATCGTCGTAGGAGCGCCTCGGCCCCCTCTACCGCGACCACGGTCTTGTCGATGATCTCGGCGAGACGTTCCTCGATCTCGTAGAGAAATGCCGGGTCGCCCCTCTCGTGCCCGAACCACGGCGCCAGGCACGCCGCCACCGCGGCGTTGGTGTCGGCCACCACCGGCGACGAATCGGTGAGCGTGCCCGCGTCGAGGTCGTAGCCGACGGCCTCCGCCGCACCCGCGAGGGTGGCCCGGTCATCGCCGCAGAGTTCGGTGAGCAGGCGTTCGATCACCGGGTCCCAGGTGCGGTGGAAGTCGACGAGGGTTCCGTCCTTGTCGAACACCACCGCCTCGACGTGGGTGAGGTCAGCCGGACTCATGGTGGCCGACCCTAGCGGTGGGCGGAGCCGGGCTCTGCTCGATCGCCTACGGCTTGCGGGCGATCACGAACTGGTGGTCGTTGCGGAATCGGTAGATCCCGCGATCATCGCGACAATGCTCGATCGCGGCGAGCACGTCGCTCCTGATCGCATCGACGTCGCCGAATCTCAGGGCCGGTACGGCCGGACCGACGCTCGACAAGGCCCGCCAGGCAATCTCGGCGTCGGGCCACTCGACGACCGAGATCCGCCGGCCGCGCTCCACCACCTCGAACCCGGACCGCTCCAGCATCTGCTCAGCCACGCCGGGCACGCTTGTGTCGTTGAGCCGCTTCATCGAGCCGAAGTGCGCTTTCGGGGAGCGAAGGGCGAACACCCTGAAGCAGTCGCGCAAGTCGAGCGGTCGACCGTTCCCCCAGAAGCTGATACCGATCATTGCCTCGCGTCGGAGCACACGGAATGCTTCGTCCAACGCATCCCCACAACCTCCCCAGATTCCGTTGATCGATACGACGGCATCGAATCTCGGCTCTTTCCACGGCAGGTCGAACATCGACCCCAGGTGGAACTCCGCTTCTGGGGTGCGGAGCCGGGCAACCTCGATCAGGTCGGCCGACGCGTCGACGCCGACGCACCGCGCACCCATGGCGACGGCGTGACTCGCCACGAGCCCCGAACCACAGGCCAGATCGAGTATTTCCATTCCCTCCCTCATCTCGATCCGCTCGAAGATCGCGGTCATCACCTGCACGGCGTAGTGCTCGAAGAGACACGACCAGTCGTTGGCAGAACGCCCCCACGCCTCGCCGGCCTCCTGCCAGTCGTGGGTTTGTCGGCTTTCATCACTCACATCGGTATCGGCTTTCATGCCGACCATCCTCGTCTCGGTCACGGGCCGAGGTCCTGAAGATCACATGAAGACTGGCCTACTTCGACAGATGACGAGATCCCCATACGTTCTTCAGGACTTCTGGCGCTTCGACCACCAATGATGCCTCGGGCGATCAACCCCACCGTCCGGATCACGGGCAGTCAAGGAGACACACGATGACCACCACCGAATCCCCCACCGTCGACAACGGCGTCAACGTGGAGGCCCTGCTGGGGGCTCGACAGGCTCTGACCGATGCGCCCGAGGCTGCCCAGTTCCAATGGAGGGCCACCTGCGAATGGGTCAACGGCACCCACAGCCGCTCGGTGATCCACGAATTCTCCGGTTTGGGCCAGGAGCAACAGCACCGCACCGCGTACTCGATCGACGCCGACCATCCGGAGATCTTCGCATCCGCGGACAACGGCGCCACCCCGCCGGAGATAGCGCTTGTGGCCCTGGCGTCGTGTATCACCGCGGGTGTCGCGACCGTCGCCACCCATCGCGGCATTCAGCTCCGAAGCGTCAAGGCCAATGTCCGAGCCGGGATGGACCTGCAGGGCATCCTGGGCATCGACGGCGACGTCCGCAACGGCTTCAACGGCATCAAGATCACCTACGAGATCGACTCCGACGCCTCCAAGGCCGACATCGAAGCCCTCGTGGCCCAAGCCCAGAAGCGGTCAGCCGTGTTCGACGCCATCGCCAACCCCACCACCATCGCGGTCGAGGTCATCTGAGGACCGACGGCACGGCCGGTTCCCGTTCGACGACAGGCAGGAATGGAGATCTCATGAGAGTGTCGGTGGTGGTCATCGGTGCGGGCCCGGCCGGCTTGGCGATGAGTAGTCGGCTCACGGCCAAGTCAATCGATCACGTGGTGTTGGAACGAGGTGAGGTGGCCCACTCATGGCACGCCGAGAGGTGGGACTCACTCAGACTTCTCACCCCGAACTGGATGCGTCGACTACCCGGATCCGGATACACCGGCGGCGATCCCGACGGGTTCTCGACCAAGGACGAGACGATCGAGTTCCTCGGGCGGTACCAGAAGCAGATCGACGCCCCGCTGCTCCCGGGAGTCACGGTGAAGGGCGTGAGAGCCGCCGACCCGGGATTCGAGGTCGTGACCGATCAAGGGCCATGGGAGTGCGAGGCGGTCGTGGCCGCAACCGGCGGCATGACCGAACCCAGAGTGCCCGAGTTGTCCTCCGCCCTGCCGCCGGGAATCCGCCAGTTGAACGCCTTGGAGTATCGCAACCCCGGCCAGATCGACGAGGGCGAGGTCCTGGTGGTGGGCGCAGCCGCGTCGGGGACCCAGATCGCCCACGAACTCCAAGTCGCCGGGAGACAGGTGACGATCGCCGTGGGTGGCCATGTCCGGTTGCCACGCACATATCGGGGCCGCGACATCTATTGGTGGATGAACGAGATCGGACGGCTGGAGGAGCGATGGGACGAGGTCGACGACATCGGCCGAGCTCGGCTGGTGCCATCTCCTCAACTCACCGGAACCGATGATCGAAGAACCCTCGACCTCAACGCGCTCATCGACATCGGTGTCGAGCCCGTCGCCAAGCTGATGGCTGTCAACGGACGGCGAGCGCAGTTCTCGGGCTCTTTTGCCAACCTTGTCGCCGGCGCCGACCTGAAGCAGAACCGTCTGCTCGCCGAGATCGACGCACATGTCGCGGAGCGGGGCCTCGACGACGTCTTCGGGGCCGCCACCCGGCCCGAACCGACGCGGGTCGCCACCGCGGCCACCGAACTCGACGTCTCCAGGTTCTCAACCGTGATCTGGGCCACCGGCAACCGTCCCACGTGGCCGTGGCTCGACCCGGCTGCGTTCGATCATCGCCGCCGTGTCATACACGACGGAGGGGTCGGAGCAATTCCGGGACTCTATTTCCTCGGGCTTCCGTTCCTGCGACGACGCCTGTCGAGTTTCATCGATGGGATCGGCCGCGACTCCGGCGAGTTGGTCGAGCACCTCCACGCCCATCTCGACCAGCTGGCGACTCACCGGGAATCGATCCCCGGTGTCCCGGGGCTTTCGAGTTCAGTCCGCACGCCCGAGAAGAGCGTTGCTCGTGCTGTGAACCAGCTCGGCCAGCGGTAGAGCCTGTCCGATCTTCTTTTCCTCTCGTGTGCGTTGCGCGCCGAGCTGATCGGCCAGCGCTTCGCGTGTCCCGAGCACCACGTCTCGAAGTGTCGTCATCCCGGGCGGGCCCGCGAATGCGACATGTGCCTCGATGGCACCGACAACCTGGGTGGCGAGCACCGGTCTGTCGATCCGGTCGAGTGCCAACACACAACGCGACAGCGTGTGCCATTGCTGTGACCACTCGCCGGCCCGGTACCACGTGTCGACAACCTCGGCCAGTCCCCGGCATCCCTCGTCAAGGTACCCACCGATCACCATCAGGCCGCTGGCCTCCGTGAGGGCGAACGCACTCATCCACCTGTTGCCGGCCGAGACCGCAATGCGATTCGAGGTGTCGAAAGCCTCGATGGCCGCCTCGTCGTGACCATCCGTGGCGAATCCCTGTGCGACCCAGGCCGAAGCCAGGTCGGTCGGGCTTCCGGTGCGATCGGCCACACCCTTGGCCATCGCCGCCAGTTCACGCGCCCTGTCGAAGTCGCCGATCGAGCTGTAGCCCACCGAGCCCATGTACAAGGCATGGACCAACCGGGAGTCCTCCCCGGAATCGTCGGCCAATTCGATCAGTCTCATCACCTGCGCCAATGCCTCCGACATCCTGCCGGTCGAATAGAGCACATTGGCCCGCACCCGCTCGACGATCCCCGACGGGACACCATCCGGATCCACCTCGGCCAGTTGGGCCGCATCAGCGAGCGCCAGAGCCTTGTCGTATTCTCCGCGCACCCATGCGCCGAAGGCGCTGATGCCGGTGATGAGTGGAATCACCGAGTGATCCGAGCGTTGCGCCTCGATCGACACACGGTCGGCCCACGAGAAGATTTCATAGCGCAGGGTGCGCATGGCGTATTCGCCAACCGATCCGATGAGGCCGAACGCCAGGTCGAAATCGCCGATCTGCCACGCGAAGCGTTGGGCGACCCGCAGATCGGCGAATGAGGCGTCGCCCCGGACCACCGCCCCGGCCTCTCTCGGGGTCTTCAGATCGGCACCGATCATCTCCGCCGTCGCGGCGAAGTACCGGGCGTGGGCCACCGACACCTCAACACTCTCGTCGTCGTCAAGTCGACTGCGGCCGTACTCGCGCAGCGTCTCGAGTAGCTCGTAGCGGGTGCCGCCCCCGGCCGGGCGACGCACGGTCACCATCGAACGCTCGGCGAGACGAGCAAGCGGATCGAGCAGATCGGTCCCCCCACACACCGATCGGGCCGCCTCCAGATCGAACTGGCCCGCGAAAACGGTGAGCGCGGCGAACAACCGCCGCTCCTGCGCGTCGAGGAGGTTGTAGGACCAGCTGATGGCGTCGTAGAGGGTGCGGTGCCGCGGATCGGATCCACGACTGGTCGCTCGGAGCAGACGAAACCGCTCGTCCAGTCGTTGCGCGATCTCACCGACATCGATGGTCCGTACCCTCGCCGCGGCCAGCTCGATCGCCAGCGGGATGCCATCGAGCCGACGGCAGATGTCGGCCACGGTCATGAGATTGTCGTCGTCGAGCTCGAAGGTCGGATCGACGGCACGGGACCGCTCGGCGAAGAGCCGAACGGACGGCAAATCGGCGAGATCACCACCTGCTGCGCGACCTGTCGGCGCGACCGCGAGGGGTTCGACCGTCCAGATGTGCTCGCCCGGCAACGCCAGGGCCTCCCGACTCGTGGCGACCACCGAGACCTGCGGGGCAGAGCGCAGGATCCGGCCGATCAGCGGTGCTACCTGATCCAGCAGATGCTCGCAGTTGTCAACGAGGAGCAGAACATTGCGCTGGCGCAACAGATCGACGATGGCGTCATCGAGCGAGGCATGCTGGCGTGTGTTGACGTCCAGGGCGGTGGCCAATGCCTCCAGGACGGCGTCGTCGTCGTCCACCGTCACCAACTCCACCACGTGGGTGCCGTCGATGTAGTCCTGCTCGGACATCCGGGCCAGCTCGAACCCGACGGTGGTCTTGCCGACACCGCCGGGGCCAACCAAGGTGAGCAGACGATTGCCTCTCAGATCGGCACGAAGCCGCTGGAGAAAGTCGTCTCGGCCTATCACCGACTGGACCGCGGCCGGAAGCATCGAGGAGAATTGCCCGGCGGCGGCACTGCCGCCGTCGAGGCCGGCCTCGGCTCGGCTCACGGAGACCTCCACATCGGCGACGAACTCGTATCCTCTGCCGTGGACGGTGCGTATCACCTGCTGGCGCGTGCCATCGTCGCCGACCGCCCGACGCGCCGACCTGATACGCGTCGTGAGGGCTGACTGGCTCACGAAACGATCACCCCACACGCCGTCGAGAAGTTCCTCCTTCAGCACCACCTTTCCCCGACGTTCGATGAGGTATCGAAGCAGATCGAAGACCTGGGGCTCGACTCGCGATTCCTCGCCGCCGACCCGCAGGACCATGCGGGCCGAGTCCAGCTCGCAGTTGTCGAACGCGAAGATCACTCGTCTTGCCCCCGGGGATCGGGCCACCGACGGTGGCGCCGTCCGGTCATGGTCACGCAGGGCTCCGATTCTGTCAATCGAACCGGTCGAGAGCCGGTCCTGTTTCGGCTCCTGCGCCGCCTCTCAGCTGTCGCCGGCCACCATTGCCCGCATGAACTCGTCGTACCCGACCGGGTCGGTAGTGGCGACCTCGTAGATCATCTCGCCGTCGGGGGTCGGGAACACCATCCGCTTGCGAGCAGCAACGCCGGTGTGGATGACATCGGCGACATCGTCGGGGTCGGCCTGATCGCCGGTGGTGTTGCGAGGGCCCGAAGGGTCGTGGTCACCCAGCATGTGGGCCTCGATGTCGGTGCGCACGAACGACGGGCACACGATCGTCACCGACACGCCGTCGTCGACCAGCTCGGCCCGGACTGTGTCGAAGAAGCCGTGGAGGGCGTGCTTCGATGCCGCATACGCCGACCGCAGCGACAGCGGGGCGAAGCCGGCCACGCTCGACATCACCACAATGGTCCCCCGGCGGGCACGCAGCGAGTCGAGGCAGGCCGCCGTGCAGTTGACCGAGCCGAAGAAGTTGATCTCGACCACTCGCCGGAATACCGCCAGGTCGATGTCGGCGAACGTGCTCAGGTGGCTCACGCCGGCATTGTTGATGAGCACGTCGATGCCGCCCCATCGGCCGATGACCTCGGCCGCCGCGGCCCGGCACTCGTCCTCGGAGGTCACATCGCAGTGCACGGTCATCACCGCGTCACCGCCGGCCAGTTCGTCGACGAGTGCGGCCAGCCCCGAGTCGTCGACATCGAGCAATGCGACCGATGCCCCACCGGCCAGATAGCGGCGGGCCAGCGCGCTGCCGATGCCTCCGGCCGCCCCGGTGATCACCACGACCTGTGAATCCACTAGCATTTCAGCTCCCTTCGACGGCCGCCATCCACGGCCGCCCCATTGGAGCGCGTAAGCATTGGCAATGACCAATTCACAGACGATCGACTGGCAGGTTCTCCTTGATCGGGCCCGCGAGGCCGCCGCTTGCGCCTACGCGCCCTATTCGGAGTTCCCGGTCGGCGCGGCCGGGCTCACCGCCGACGGGCGCATCGTCAGCGGGTGCAACGTCGAGAACGCCTCCTACGGCCTGGGCCTGTGCGCCGAGTGTGGGATGGTGTCGGATCTTCACCGCACCGGTGGCGGCCGTCTGGTGGCCATGGTGGCCGCCAACCCCGAGGGCGAGAAGTTGGTCCCGTGCGGGCGCTGCCGGCAGCTCCTGCACGAGGCGGGCGGAGGTGATCTGATGGTCGACACCACCCGGGGGCCGCGTCCGCTGCGCGAGCTGTTGGCCGATGCGTTCGGCCCCGACGATCTCCTCGCCCGCCAGGCTGATCATCCCGAGGGGAGCTGACCGTTTGTGGAGATGGCCGACCTGATCAGGATCAAACGCGACGGAGGGCGGCTCGGCGACGAGCAGATCCGCTGGTTCGTCGAACGGTTCACCGCCGACGAGATCCCCGATGAACAAGCCGCGGCGATGCTCATGGCGATCTATCTGCGGGGCATGCAATCCGGTGAACTCAACGTCTGGACCCAGGCGATGATCGACTCTGGCGACACCCTCGACCTCTCCGGTGTCGGGCGGCCGACCGTCGACAAACACTCCACCGGCGGAGTGGGCGACAAGGTTTCGCTGATCCTCGTTCCCCTCGTCGCGGCGTGCGGCGCCGCGGTGCCCCAGCTCTCGGGCCGGGGGCTCGGCCACACCGGCGGCACACTCGACAAGCTCGAGGCCATCCCGGGTTGGAGCCCCGATCTCTCACCCGATGCCATGGTCACCCAGCTCCGCGACGTGGGGGGGATCATCGTCGGCGCCACCGCCGACATCGCGCCGGCCGACCGACGCATGTACGCGCTGCGCGATGTGACCGCCACCGTCGATTCGATACCGCTGATCGCCAGCTCGATCATGTCGAAAAAGATCGCCGAGGGCACCGATGCTCTGGTCCTCGACGTGAAGTTCGGCTCGGGGGCGTTCCTCCGCGAGATCGACCGAGCACGCGAGGCGGCCGCCACGATGGTGCGAATCGGCAACGCTCACGGTGTGCGCACCAGCGCGCTGCTCACCAACATGGACACCGTGCTCGGCCGGGCCGCCGGCAACGCGGTCGAGGTCCGGGAATCGATCGACGTCCTCGAAGGGGGCGGCCCGGCCGATCTGGTGGAGCTCACCCTGGCCCTGGCCCGCGAGATGGTGTCGCTGGCCGGGCTCGACTCCGACCCGGCCGACGCGCTCGCCTCGGGGCGGGCCCGTGAGGTGTTCGACGAGATTATCGCCGCCCAGGGCGGTGACCTGTCGAAGGGACTACCGGAAGCCGCTCATCGCATCACGGTCGAAGCGGCCGAGTCCGGCTACATCACCCGCCTCGATGCCCGGTCGGTGGGCATCGCCGCCTGGCGTCTCGGCGCGGGGCGGTCGCGTAAGCAAGACCCGGTGAGCCCGGTGGCCGGTGTGATCTGCCTGCGCAAACCAGGCGAGCGCGTGAGTGCCGGCGAACCGGTGCTCGAGTTGCGGACCCACGACCCTGACCGGTTCGCCGCCGCCGAGGCCGTACTGGTCGATGCTGTCGCCATCGGCCCGGAACCGTCCACCCCGCATCCCCTCGTCGCCGACATCATCCGTTGACCCCTGTGCGTCCGGTGGGCCGTGAGGGACTAACGGCCTATGGGGTGCCAGATCGTCTTCATCTCGCAGAAATCGGTGATGGCGTAGGGCCCCCGGTCGGCGGGGTCGCGCCGGATCACCCGCTTGACGTTGCCCACCGCCTCGTCGAGCACGGCCGGATCGAGGTCGGTGGGAGCCCCGGTGAGGTCGACCGCGTTGACATCGAGGTGGCCGAGCAACCACGGCAGCAGGTCGAGCTTGGGGCCGGTGAGCATGTTGATCACTCCGCCGGGCACATCGGAAGTGGCGATGGTCTCCGACAGGCTGATCGCGGACAGGGGCGCGACTTCGCTCGGGATGACCACCGCTGTGTTGCCACTGACGAGCACCGGGGCCAGGCGAGCGATCAGGCCGGCCAACGAGGGCTGCTCGGGCGCCACCACACCGACCACCCCGGTGGGCTCGGGGACGGTGAAGTTGAAGAACGGGCCGGCCACCGGATTGACGGTGCCGACCACCTGCTGGAACTTGTCGCACCAGCCCGCGTACCAGACCCACAGGTCGATGGCTTCGTCGAGCTCGGCCGCGGCATCGGCGGCCGACGACCCACAGGTCACCAGCTCGACCTCGAACTGGCTGCGTCGGCCCTCCATCACCTCGGCCATGCGGTAGAGGATCTGGCCACGGTTGTAGGCGGTGCGGCCGGCCCAATCCGACTGTGCACCGCGGGCCGCCTTCACCGCGTCACGCAGATCCTTGCGCGACGCCTTGGCGACGTTGGCCACGAACGATCCGTCGGCGGCGACCACTTCGGTGGTTCGACCCGACTCCGAGCGGGGGAACGCCCCCCCGATGAACAACTTGTAGGTCTTCTGGATGTCGAGACGTTCGCCCATCAGGATCGTCCTCCCGTCGGGGCAGCCGACAGATACGGGGCCAGGCCGTGCATGCCGCCCTCGCGGCCGAAACCGCTCTCCTTGTAGCCGCCGAACGGGCTGGCCGGATCGAACTGGTTGTAGGTGTTGGCCCACACGATCCCGGCGTCGAGCCGGTCGGCCATCCACAGGATCTTCGAACCCTTCTCGGTCCAGATCCCGGCCGACAGCCCGTAGGGCGTGTTGTTGGCCTTGGCGACGGCCTCCTCGGGTGTACGAAAAGTGAGCACCGACAACACCGGACCGAAAACCTCTTCGCGGGCGATTCGATGGGTCTGCTCCACGTGGCTGAGGATCGTGGGCCGGAAGAAGAAGCCCCGGTCGGGCAACCCGCAGTCGGGCTGGTAGAGCTCGGCGCCTTCGGCCACTCCGACTTCGACCAGTTCGGTGATTCGGGCCAGTTGCCGCGACGAGTTGATCGCCCCCACGTCGGTGTTCTTGTCGAGCGGATCTCCGACCCTCACCGTGGCCAGCCGGCGCTTCAACCGATCGACGAACGACTCGGCGATCGACTCCTGCACCAGCAGTCTCGAACCGGCGCAGCAGACGTGGCCCTGGTTGAAGTAGATACCGTTGATGACGCCCTCGACCGCCTGGTCGATCGCCGCGTCCTCGAACACGATGTGGGCAGCCTTGCCGCCGAGCTCGAGGGTCACCGGCACACCCCGGGCCAGAGCGACCTTCTGGATCCGTTTTCCGACTGCGGTCGAGCCGGTGAATGCCAGCTTGTCGACACCCGGGTGGTCGACGAGTGCCTCGCCGGTGGGTCCGGCCCCGGTGACGATGTTGACGACACCCGGCGGCAGACCCACGTCCTGCAGCAGCCGGGCGAACAACAGCGCCGTGAGTGGCGTGGTCTCGGCCGGCTTGAGCACGACGGTGTTGCCGGCGGCAAGCGCCGGGGCGACCTTCCATGCCAGCATCATCATCGGGAAGTTCCACGGGATGATCTGGCCGGCCACACCACGCGGCGCCACGTCACGGCCGGGGAAGGCGTACTCGAGCTTGTCGGCCCAGCCGGCGTAGTAGAAGAAATGGGCGGCGGCAAGAGGAATGTCGACGTCGCGGCTCTCCTTGATGGGCTTGCCACCGTCGAGGGTCTCGAGCACCGCGAACTCGCGAGCCCGCTCCTGGAGCTGTCGGGCGATACGGAACAGGTACTTGGCCCGTTCCCGGCCCGGCATCGGGCCCCACACCCCGTCGTAGGCACGGCGGGCCGCGCCCACCGCCCGGTCGACATCGCCGACACCGCCCGAAGCGACCATCGACAGGCGTTCCTCGGTGGCCGGTGAAACCGTCGCAAACAGTTCGCCCGACTCGGGCTCGGCGAACTCGCCGTCGATGAACAAGCCGTATTCATCGGCGATCGAGACGACCGATGCCGATTCCGGGGCCGGCGCGTAGTCGAGGCTGAACCCGCGGGACTGGCCCTTGGCCACTGGGTGGATGTCGTCGTTGGCCATCAGTCGATGCTCACGTAGTCGGGGCCGGAGTAACGGCCGGTGTCGAGTTTCCGGATCGCCAGCAGGGCGTCGTTGAGCAGGCTCGAGGCCCCGATTCGGAATCGGTCGGGGGTGAGCCAGTCGGGGCCGAGTGTCTCGTTGATCAGCACCAGGTAGTGCCAAGCCTGCTTGGCGGTACGGATACCGCCGGCCACCTTCAGTCCGACGATCTCTCCGGTTTGTTCGACGTAGTCACGGATCGCCTCGGCCATGCACAACGCGATCGGCATGGTGGCGTTTCTGGCGACCTTGCCGGTCGATGTCTTGATGAAATCCGCGCCTGCCGCCATGGCCAGCATCGACGCCCGACGAATCTGGTCGTAGGTGCCGAGTTCGCCGGTTTCGAGGATGACCTTGAGATGGGCGGGGCCGCAGGCCTCCTTGGCGGCGACGATGTCGTCGAAAACCCGTCCGTAGCGCCCGGTGAAGAAGTCGCCTCGGCCGATGACTATGTCGATCTCGTCGGCGCCGGCCGCCACGGCGTCGCGGATGTCGGCCAGGCGGACCTCGAGCGACGACATCCCACTCGGGAACGCCCCGGCGACGCTGGCGACCCGAACCGACGAACCGGCGGTGAAAGCCGCGGCCGACGGCACCATCGAAGGGTAGACACAGACCGCGGCGGTGGATGGCAGCGAGGGGTCGGCCGGGTCGGGGGTGATGGCCTTTCGGCACAGAGCACTCACCCGGCCGGGCGTGTCCATGCCTTCGAGGGTGGTGAGGTCGATGCACGAGATGGCCAACTCGAGGGCGGCCCGCTTGGAGGTTTTCTTGATGGAGCGGGTGGTGAACGTCCTGGCCCGGGCCTCGATGGCCACCTCGTCGACCGGCGTGACCCATAGTCCGATGCCGCCCGTCGACCGGGGGGTGAATCCGGATGGCGACGCTATGGGGTCGAGCTCGCTGGTCACAGGTCAAGTGTGCCCGAGGTGACCGATGGTTGCTCGCCGAGAAGGGCGGCGGCCGCGTCAAGGGAACGATCGAGCCTGTCGACCGCGATGGCGCGGGCGGCATCGAGCCCGTCGACCTCGTCTTCGTCGATGACCTCGACCACGGTCTCGCCGTAGAGCTTGAGCTTGGGCTCGGTGCCGCTCGGCCGCAGGACCAGCCGGGTGCGACCCGACAGTTCAAGGATGATGGCGTCGGTGGGTGGAAGTCCGGTGTCGGGTCCGAGCAGGTCGGTGATCGACACGACCGCCAGTTCACCGATCATCGACGGAGGCCCGGCACGCATCCCGGCCATCAGCGCGGCCATGGTCTCGGAGCCGTCGGGTCCCTCGAATCGGAACGACCGTTGGCCGCTGTGATGCACGCCGTGGCGACGATGGAGATCGTCGAGCAGCGCCGGCACCGACGAGCCCCCCGCCTTGGCCTCGGCCGCCAGCTCAGCGAACGCCAGACCGGCTCGGATGCCGTCCTTGTCGCGCACCTCGTCGCCCACGCAGTAGCCGAGCGCCTCCTCGTAGCCGAAAGCGAAACGCAGGTCGGTGCGCTCGATCGCCGGCCGCATGATCCACTTGAATCCGGTGAGGGTTTCCTCGAACTCCACGCCATGGTGAGCGGCGATCTTCGACAGCAGCCGCGACGACACCACGGTGGTGGCCACCAGTCGATCGGACCCGGAGCCGGCCGAGAGAACATGTTCGGCCAGTAGGCCGCCGATCTCGTCACCGGTGAGGGCGTGCCAACCGTCGCCGGTCGGGACGACGATCGCCAGCCGATCGGCGTCGGGGTCGTTGGCAATCACCAGGTCGGCACCACGCTCGTCGGCGAGCTCGACCGCCAGGTTGAGCACTCCGGGTTCTTCGGGATTCGGAAACGCCGCGGTGGGGAAGTCGGGGTCGGGATCGCCCTGCTCGGGCACCACGGCCGGTTCACCGAAGCCCGCCACCGCGAAGGCACGCATGAAGACCTCACGGCCGACGCCATGGACCGGCGTGTAGACGACATCGAGATCGCGGCTGGTGTCGCCGGTGAGCACCCCGACCGCCGACTCGACATAGTCGACGATCAGATCGTCGCCGGTGGTGGAGATGCGGGGGTCGTCGGCAGGCACGAGATCGTGATCGGAGATCAGGCCGACCGCGTCGATCTCGGCTTCGATGTCAACGTCGATCGGCGACACGATCTGAGCACCATCGGCCCAGTAGACCTTGAAACCGTTGTCGGCACGGGGGTTGTGGCTGGCGGTGACCATCACACCGGCGTCCGCACCGAGACGACGCACCGCGAAGGCCAGAACCGGTGTGGGGTGAGGACCGCGTACCACATGCACCGACAGCCCGTGGGCGGCGGCCACCCGTGCGGTGTCGTCGGCGAACACTGCACTGTTGTGGCGGGCATCGTGGGCCACGACGATGGTGGCACCCCCACCGGCAACGACCCGTCGGGCCATGCCGGCCGCGGTCATGCGCACCAGCACGCGGTTCATGCGTGTCGGGCCGGCACCGAGCGCGCCCCGCAGGCCGGCCGTACCGAACGCCAGTCGGGATCCGAACCGCATCTCGAGCTCTGACCCACCCACGGCGAGTAGGTCGATCAGTTCGGCCCGGGTGGTCGGGTCGGGATCGACGCCCAGCCACGCCCGGGCGCGTGCAACCGTGCCGGCCGACGCGTCCGCTGACGCGTCACCGGGCTGGGTCACAGGCGTTCCAGCACACCACGCAGCAACGCGACCATGCGAGGGGTGGCATCACGAGCGGCGTCGAGGACGTCGGAGTGTTTGAGCGGCTCGTCGGACATACCGGCCGCGGCGTTGGTAATCAGCGCCACACCGAGCACCTCGGCGCCGAGATGCCTGGCGGCTATGGCCTCGAGAACGGTCGACATGCCGACCAGTTCCGCGCCGATCGCCTGGAGCATCCGGATCTCGGCCGGTGTCTCATAGGCCCCGCCCAACACGCCCGCATAGACACCCTCGGGCAGGGTCGGGTCGACCTGCCGGGCGATCTCACGCAGGCGGACCGAATAGACCTCGGTCAGGTCGACGAACCGCGACGGTTCATTGGCGGGTGGTGGCGGTCCGACCACGGGCGACGCGCCGGTGAGATTGAGTTGGTCGCGGATCAGAACCGGCTGCCCGACCGGCCAGTCGGAATTGAACCCGCCGGCGGCATTGGTGAGGATCACTGTGCGACAACCCGCGGCGAGCGCGGTCCGTACCCCGTGGACCACGGTGTCAGCCGGATAGCCCTCGAAGAGATGCGCCCGGCCTCCCAACACCAGAACCCTCAGACTCCCGATGGTGACGGAACGGGCAAGGTTGCGATGGCCGGCCACGGTCGGCACCGGAAACCCGGGCAGATCGCCGAGTTCGGTGTCGGCGACGAGGTCACCCAGCTGATCCGCTGCAGCCGCCCAACCGGATCCGAGCACCACTGCGGCATCGTGTCGAACCAAACCGGATCGTCGCGCCAACTCGGCCGCAGCGGTCGCCGCCAGTTCATAAGGGTCGACAGTTGGTGCGTCCATTGTGTCTCCTCGGATGCCCGGGGTGGGCGGCCGGGTCAAGAGTCTGCACGCAACCGCCTCCCTGCGAAAGGGGACTCTCGGGTTACACCCCAAGAACGGTCAATGCCACATCGAGCCGCGATCCGCAGCGGTCCGCGAATGCCTCCCATCGGTCGTGGGAACCGTCGGCCAGGGAGTCGGCCTCGTCCCACAGCTCGGCCTCGAGTGGGTCGAGCACCCGGCGCGCCCCGTCGAGCAGGCCGTGATCGGTTTCCACCCGTTCGCGCAATGCCGCGAACCGCCCCACAACGACCGGGTCTCGGAGCACAGCCGGCGGGTCCGGTACCACGAACGGCACGTAGACCCCACAACACGGCGAACCGAGGCAGGCCCACGCCCGGATCGAACCCCCGTCGACCGGCAGTGAACAGACCATCGATGCGGTTGTGGCCTGATAGCCGGGGATGTGCATGCACACCGTGACGCCCGACAGGTCATCGCCCAGCTCCGATGGCGGGGGTTCGGGCCGGTCGCCGCGCCCGGGGGCGCCCCACACAACGGTGCCGTGGAACCGTTGCGTGGCGACCGCATCGGCCGGGGTGGGTGAGGCGGCTGAGCAGACGGTGGTGGCGGCGAGCCGGTGATCGGCGAGACGGGTGTCGACCGATTCCTGATGCCACACCTCGACCGACCGGCCATCGGCCAGGGCCCCCGATGACCGAGTCCACTCCGTGCCGAGCGTGTATCGGTTGGAGATCGCGGCATGGTCCGTGAACGGTGCCGCCACCCAGTCGTGCCCCGATGTCTCCACCACCCATCCGCGTCGGCCGTCGACCAGCAGGAACGACGAGTCGTAGGGGTCGTCGTGGTCGGCGTCGCCCGAGCCTCCTTGACCGTGTCGGGTCAGCAGACCGGTGAGCACCTCGATGCCCTCGTCGGCGCTGCCGGCCCGTTCGAGAGTGAGTCTCACCAGGTCCATTCCGATCAGCGCCTCGGGCCCCGACAGGTCGCGGCTCGAGTAGACCCGCTCGTTGCCGACGGCGAGCCCGTGTTCGTTCACACCGTGCTCCGCGCCCCAGAGCCAAGTCGGACGGGAGAGCACCACCGCGCACGCGTCGGCGTCCGGTATCTCGATGTACTGAGTGCGAACCATGCCGGCCGATCGACGGGCCGGATGGGCCTCGATGATCTGGGGTTCGGTCGGACTGCGGTCCGAATTCTTCGCGAACAACGAGCCGGCTGAGGAGACAGAAGCGAATGTGTCGCACATGGGCGCGACCTTACGACGCGACGACGGCCGGACATGAAACGACGGTCGGAGCGGGTGTAGAAAGATGGCCATGGGCCTGCCTCGGATGAATCATCCGATCTCCGACGACCAACTGACGATGGTCGAGGAAGCCATCGGGCGCGCCCTCGACACCGACGATCACACCGAGCTCAATGTTCTCGGATACGGCGAGGTGTCGGTGGCGGTGGGCTGGCCGAGTCCGTCTCCCGTTTGGGTCTGCAAACGGATGCCACCGTTTCCCGACCGGGCCGCCTTCGATCGATACGCCGCCCTCGTCTCCGACTACATCGCCACACTGACGCGATCGGGAGTGGCGATTGTCGAAACCGAGATTCGCCCGCTGCCCGGCCCCGATGACACCTGGATCGGCTATCTCGTGCAGCCGGTGCTCAACCCGGCGACGCTGGGCCCCGACGTTCTGCGGGCCGCCGAACCGGGTGCCGGACACCCACTCATCGACTCGATCGTCGACTCGGTGATGGCCTGCACCGATGGACGCACCGGGATCGACGCCCAAATCACCAACTGGGCGTGGATCGAAGGTCGGGCCGTGAATCTCGATGTCAACACACCGTTCGTCTACGACGAGTCGGGTCGACCCCTGCTCGACATCGACATCTTCATCGGTGCCCTGCCGTGGGCGGTCCGGGCCACCCAACGCAGGGCCGGCCCCAAGATCATCGCTCGCTGGGCGAAGCCCCGCTGGACACTCACCGACCTGGCCATGAACCTCTACAAGGACCACCTCGAGGACTGGATTCCTGCCGTGGTGGCCGCCGCCAATGAACGCCTCGACGAACCCATCGACGAGTCCGAACTCAAGGCTCTTTACGACAAGGAAGCCAAGCTCTGGGTGAAGCTGCACCGGCTCAAGCAGATCGACCGTTGGTGGCAGCGCAAGGCGCGCCGTCGCCGCTACGAATTCCTGGTCCCCGCCACCACCAACTACGCCTGACCGCGGAGGCAACGTCATGACCGCCATCGAAGATCTCTACCCGGACCGCGACGCGGTCGAGGCCTCCTACCGCCGCCATGTCGACGCCGGCCGGGTCGACACCTGGAAGCTGGCCGAAATGCAGCTCGTCATGGGTGACCGTGAAGGGCCCCGGTTCAGTGACGCCTTCACCGGCCGCTGGTATGTCAACTGCCACTGCAACGGCGGCGTATTCAATCTCGGTCACCGCAACCCGCGGGTGATCGCCGCGCTGCGAGAGGCGATGGATCACGTCGACATCGGCAACCATCATCTGGTCTCGGTGCAGCGCGCCGCGGCGGCCGAGAAGCTGGTCGATTCGACCGGCGGGCGGCTCCCGGGCGTGGTGTTCGGCACCACCGGCGGCGAGGCGATCGACCTGGCGATCAAGGCGGCCCGATACGCCACCGGGCGCGACGGCATCGTCTCGGTCGAAGGCGCCTTCCACGGTCACACGGGGCTGGCGTTGGCAACCGGCGAGGCCAAGTTCCGTGATCCGTTCCGTCACGTCGTGCCCGGGTTCTCTCAGGTCGCCTACAACGATGTCGACGCCATGGACGCCGCGATCGGCGACGACACCGCCGCGGTGATCCTCGAGGCGATCCCGGCGACTCTGGGCTTCCCGATGCCCGATCCGGGATACCTGGCGGCCGTGCAATCGTGGTGCCGAGACCGGGGGGTCCTGCTGATCATCGACGAGGTCCAGACCGGGCTGGGGCGCACCGGCACCGTCTGGTATCACGAGCAGGAATCGATCGAACCCGACGTGGTGGTCGCCGGCAAGGGTCTCGGCGGTGGCATCTACCCGATCGCCGCCACGCTCATGACCGATGACGTCCACCGGTTCACCAGTGAACAGCCATTCTCGCACGTGTCGACCTTCGGCGGTTCCGAGCTCGGCTGTGTTGCCGCGGCCGAGGTGCTCGACATCGTCACCGAACCGGCTTTCCTGGCCCGGGTCCGCGAGGTCGGTGAACGCATTGGCGACGGCCTGGCCGGAGGACCGTTCGAGATCCGCCGACGGGGAATGCTCACCGGTCTGAAGTTCGACGACCCCAACGGCGGTATGACCGCCATGAAGGCGCTGTTCGATGTCGGCATCTACAGCTTCTTCGCCGGCAACGACCCGTCGGTCCTTCAGTTCAAGCCGTCGCTCATCGTCTCAGATGATGTCGTCGGGTGGCTCATCGCGACCGTGCGTAGAGTTCTCGGGTGATTCGACCTCCCGCCGACCCATCCGATGACGCGGACGAGCCGGGCGGGGGGAGATCGATCGGGCTCATACTCAAGCCCGTCCTCCTCGCCGTGGCTCTGCTGTCGACACCGGTGGTGATCATCGCGTTCACGTCACCGCTGATCGCCCCGTTGCTGTTCTCGATGAGCCGACGCGAGTCCGTCGACCTTGGTTGGCGACGTGCCGGCTTGGTGGGATCCGCCCTGGTGGTCATAGAGACCGCGCTGTATCTGCTCTTGTTGCTCAACGGCTCGTGATTCGCCATCACGGCGGACCATGACCACCCCGGAGACTGCGCTTCCGAATCCGATCGAGCCCGAATTCTGGGTGCGATCCGAGACGGAGATCGCGGCCGGCCTCGCCGTGCTGAGAGCCGCACCGCTTTCGTTTCACCCCGTTGCTGCCGGCCGGGCAGGGCCTGTCCGACCTGATGCACGACGTGGCCCGCTCGCATAGGGGCGGCAATTCCGACGATCTCACCACCATCCTCGTCAACGCCACCGTCGACGGTGAGCAGCTCACCGAGGCCGAGATCGCCGGCTTCTACATCCTGTTGGTGGTGGCCGGCAACGAGAGCATCCGCAATGCCATCGCCTGGGGTCTCAAGTACCTCAGCGACAAGCTGGCCATGTTCTACCTGGCCGCCAATCGCCACGAGGACATTTTCGAGGATCCCTACACGTTCGACATCCGGCGCGACCCCAACCCCCACGTCGGGTTCGGCGGACCCGGCCCCGACTTCTGTCTCGGTACACACCTCGCCCGCCCTGAGATACGGCTGACGTGGCGCGAGTTGCCGCGACGCCTACCCGACATCGAGGCGACCGGACCACCTGGGTTGCTCCTGTCGAGCTTCATCCACGGTGTGAAACACCTGCCGGCCGGATTCACCCCTGCCGCCGCCCGACAACGCCCCCGCCTGGCCCCGTCACCCGAGGGCCACGGTCTGCACGACACCGCGGGCGACGACTCCCCCGGACGTGTCGAGCAGAACGACCCGGTAGTTGACGACCGTCGCCTCGGGTCCGGGTTCGTCGATCGCATCGGACCTGCCCGGCCCCCGGGACTCGCCGACCAACACCGACCGCGGGCCCAGCGGCCAGTCGGCCACGACATCGCCGGAGGTGCGAATCACCACGGCCTGCCATGTCGGATCAGCCGCCGGTCCGACCGACCAGGCCACATCGACACGGTGGGATCTGCCGGCGACCCGTACTCTGAGACCGAGATCGACGGCAGAACCCTGAATCGGGGCGCCGGGACCGGCGCCATCGTGAGCGACGGTTGGTCCCGGGTGCGGGAAGTTCGCCGGCAGAGGAGGGGGTGGTGGCTTTTCACCCCCGGGGGGAACCACCGGTTCGACCGGCACGACCGGACCGGCGGTCGCCGTCGGGACCGGACCGGCGGTCGCCGTCGGGACCGGACCGGCGGTCGCCGTGGGCACCGGGCCGGTGGTCGCCGTCGGAGTCGGCCGGACGGTCTCGGGCGGCGCCGTGGCCGTCGCTTGGCGCGAGCCGTTTGCCGGTCGCGAAACCACGGCCGCAACCGTGGTGGTCACCGATGCCGCGGTCACCAGCGCTCCGTCACGAATCGTCACCACGGCACCCCCGCCGAGCGACACGTCGTTGATGGTCGCAGAGCCACCGGTCCGCACCACGACGAGCGTGCCCTCCGGGAGATCGAAACCGTCGGCCGGGTTGTCGACGGTCGAACCGTCGGGGAGGGTCACGACGACTCCTCTGGCGTTCGTCAGTTCCAGGGCCGACGAAACCGATCGATCCCGCCAGATGAAGCCCGCGGTGGCGACCGCCAGCACGACAACTGCCACCGAGGCGAGCGCGCCGACCCGCCCCCACGCCGGCGCCGGTCGCCGGTTTCGATCGCGTTCTGCGTGGGCGATCCGGAGATCAGCCTCGACGCGATCGACGAAACCCGGGGTGGGCTCGGGATCGCCGTCGGCGAACAATTCACCGAGGGCCTCGATCGGGTCGTCATGCGTGTCGTCGTTCACGGTCTCTCCTCCTGCACGCGTTGGAGTTCACGCCCCAAGGCCTTGGTGGCCCGATGGGTCAACACCGACATCAACGACCGGTTCACGCCCATGGCCCTGGCCGCCTCGTCGTGTTCCAGGCCGGCGAGATACCGGAGCGAGAGAACCCGCTGGTATCTGGGGTTGAGCCGATCGAGGGCGACCCGAACCAGCGCGGCACGATCGAAGTCGAGGACCGACTCGATGGCGTCGTCGGTGTCGAAGGAAACCCGGTCGTGGAGACGGTCGACGGCCCGACGGGCACGATCACCGCTGCGGCGGCCGCGCCGACGGTGATGATCGGTGACCAGATTCGTGGCGATTCGGAACAGCCATGGGGCGATGCCACCTGGTGTCCATCTGAACCGGTCGATACCGGCCAGCGCCTTCTCGAATGTGGCGGACGTGAGATCCTCGGCCACTTCACGTGACCCGGTGCGGCGGTAGACGAAGCCGTGGATCGCCCCGACGTGACGGCGATAGAGCTCGGCGAAGGCATCGGCATCGTGACGCGCCCGTTCGACGAGCTCTCGCTCGTCGAAGGGCACGGGTTCGTATCGGGACGGTTCCACCAGTGGGAATACTGCCGCATCCGTCACCACCCTCCGGGTCAGGAGGCCCGAACCGGATCGGGGGCCGGCGGATGCGCCCGCCGGCCGGGCGATCCCGGTGCCTGCGGGCGATCGACGCGGTGGCCGGGTCGCGCTGGGGCCACATCTACGGGCGGTGCGTCCACCGCGGGGATCGGCGCATCCGACACCGGTGGTAGCGGACGAATGTCCACCGGGGGAACCGGTCGAGGCCGCGGACCCGGGATGTCGACGTGCTCGGCCCGGCTGCGGCCCACCACCTCGCCGGTGGCATCGACCGCGGTGATCGCGTAGACGTAGCGGTGACCGGCGGCCACTTCGGTGTCGACGAAGCGGGTGACATCGAGCCCGGTGCGGGCCACCGCTCCGCGGTCACCTCCGTCGACGATGCGCCAGAGCACGTAGCCGACCGCGGTCTCGACCTTGGTCGGCGACCACTCGCATCCGATCTCCGGGGCGACATCGGTCGGACCGGTCACACGACACTTCAGCCTCATCGGGTCGTCGTGGGCCGGTGGGGCCACCAGGCCGGCCGGAGCGACCGCACTCCTCGCGATGATCGCACCGTCGGCGTCGAGCCCGAGCACCACGTAGAGATAGCGACCCGGGACCTCGACGGCGGTGTCGAGGTAGGTCGTGACATCGGCGCCCAGTTCGGCGACGAGGTTGCGTTCACCGTGGTCCGGGCGGATCCTGATGTTCCAGAGCTGCCAGCCGGCGATCGCAGCGTCGTCACGAATCGTCCAGTTGCATTCGACCGAGCCGGCACCGGTGTCGTCGACGGACCCGAAGCAACGTGCCTTGATCTCATGGGGAACGCCGGGAGGCGTGAGATCGGCCGGTGTCGGCGGCCGATCGGTCTCCACGTGGGGTGAACGGGGGGCAACCGGCTCCGAGTCCGTCGAGAGGATGGGCGCCGGGGCTGCAGCCGAGGACGGCAGGCCGACCACGGGGCCGGCATCCGGGGCCGAGGACGCTGCGGGCGGCGGCGAGTCACGGAACGGCAGGTGATCGGGCACGGCAGCGAAGGCCGCCGGCACCACCGCCATCAGGGTCGCGGCCACCAGCAGGCCGATCAGCGGGGAGAATTTCCGGTGCATCGAGAGTCCTTTCGTCCGGATCACGACAATTGCCGCCCGGCACATTCCACAACGACGACCACGGTCGGTGATTACACGCCCGGGTGACGTTCGGTTGCGTTTCTCCCCGTGCTACGGAACAGTGACCTTCTTCCCTAAAGGTCCCGGTCCGGTGTCCATACGGTGAAGACCAGCAGAAGATCCAGAGGCCATCATGCAGGTGACACCCGAACTCCTGGCTCACCACGACCGACCCGGGCCCCGCTACACGTCCTATCCGACCGCGGTGGAATTCGCCGACGACTTCGGGCCCCATGACTATGGACAACGGCTCCGAGAGGCGTCACAGCTCACCATCACGCCTTTGTCTCTCTACGTGCACCTGCCGTTCTGTGAGTCGCGTTGCTCGTTCTGTGGCTGCCATGTCGTGGTCACCAAGAACACCAGCCTGGCCGACGTGTACCTCGACCGGCTGATCAAGGAGGCCGAGATGGTGTCACGCCGTCTCGGCGAGCGCACCACCCTCCACCAGTACCACTGGGGAGGCGGCACCCCCACCTACTACTCTCCCGATGATCTCACCAAGCTCCACATCGCCCTGCTCACCATGTTCGACATGGCTCCGGGTGCGGAGGTGGCGATCGAGGTCGACCCACGGGTCACCACCGTTGAGCACCTCGGGGTGTTGCGGGGGCTCGGGTTCAACCGGCTCTCGATGGGCATCCAGGACTTCGACCCCACCGTGCAGGACCTCATCGGACGTCATCAGAGGGTCGAGGAAGCGGTCGAACTCCACACCGCGGCCCGCGCCATGGGGTTCGAGTCGATCAACTTCGATCTCATTTTCGGCCTACCCGGCCAGACCGACGCGTCGTTCACCCGCACCCTCGAGAAGGTGACGGAACTGATGCCCGACCGGTTGGCCGTCTACTCGTTCGCCTACATGCCCGCCAAACAGACCCAGCAGTCCCGCATCGACGAATCCCGCATCCCCGACCGCGACAGCAAGTTCCGCCTGCTCACCTTGGCGATCGACGCCTTGGTGGAGGCCGGCTACCAGCAAATCGGCATGGACCACTTCGCTCTGCCCGACGACGATCTCACCCTCGCCCGGTCCAAGGGCACGCTTTCTCGCAACTTCATGGGCTACACCACCAAGCGTTCGCCCGACGTGGTGGCCATCGGTACGTCCGGCATCAGCGACGTGCAGGGGGCATACGCCCAGAACCACAAGCGGATGGCCGACTACTACGGTGCGGTCGATGCCGGCGAACTACCGATCGAGCGCGGCATAGCGCTCAGTCCCGACGACATGGTGAGACGCTACGTAATCACCGAATTGATGTGCAACGGGCGCATCAGCGCCGGAGACGTCGAGTCCCGCTACGACATCTCGTTCTCCGAGTATTTCGCCGACGAACTGGCAGCGCTCGACGCACCAGGCGGTGCGATCGACGAGGGCCTGGTCGAGATCGCCGGCACCAACCTGCAGGCCACCGAGCTGGGCGAGCTGTTCATCCGCAACGTCGCCATGGAGTTCGACGCCTACATGGCCGGCCACCGCAACGCGGCCCAACCCCACTTTTCGAGAACGGTCTGATCATGTCCGGGGCTGGGGGGCCGAAACTCGGGATCGTGCTGGCCCAGATGGGCGGCCCCGCCGATCTTGATCAGGTGGAGCCGTTCATCAGGTCGATCTTCGCCGACCCCGATCTGATCGACGTTCCCGGCCCGGCATGGACCGGCAGCGTGGTGGGCACCATCGTCTCGAAGATCCGCGGTCCGAAGGTGAGATCGTCGTATCGCAGGATCGGGGGCGGCTCACCGATCCTCGACATCACCCTTGCCCAGGCCCGGGCGGTCACCGAGGAGTTGGGCAACCGCGGCCACGACGCGGTTGGCGCCGTGGCCATGCGTTACACGCAGCCCGACACGGCCGATGCCGTCGATCATCTGGTCGGTGAGGGTGTCGAGCGTCTGGTGATGCTCCCGCTCTACCCCCACTACTCGTTCGCCACCACCGGATCGTCCGAGAACGAGCTGTGTCGGGTCCTGGCCCGGCGGCCGACCGGTCTGCCGTTGCGGGTCATCCGTAGCTGGCACGATCACCCGTCCTATCTCGATCTCCAGGCCGGGCTCGTGACGGACCTGCTCGACCGGCTGCCCAAGGCCGAGCGTGAGGGGGCTGCGGTGGTGTTCTCGGCTCACGGCCTGCCTCGCAAGCTGGTCGATCGCGGCGACCCGTATCCGGCCGAGATCGCGGCCTCGATGGCGGGGATCATCGAACGGATCCCCTACGAGATCGACGCCCGTCTCGGCTACCAGTCGCGAACCGGACCGGTGAGGTGGATCGGCCCCGACACGATCGAGGTGATCGAGGAGTTCGCGGCCGAAGGCCGTGATTCGGTGTCGCTGGTGCCGCTCTCGTTCGTGTCCGACCATATCGAAACGCTCTACGAGGCCGACATGTTGATGGCGGAGGCCGCCGCCAACGCGGGTATTCGCCAATATCGTAGAAGCGCCGTGTTCAACGACGGTGAAGGGGTGGGCGAGATGCTCGCCGACATCGTCGAGGAGGCGCTGTGAACAAGGAAACACCGTGAGCGAGGAGGCGCTGTGAGCATCAACCGGGAAGCAGGCTGCTCGATGCCCACCGACGTCGTCGTCGTGGGTGGCGGTTTCTCCGGGCTGCTCACCGCCGTCGAGTTCGCCCGCAGGGGAATCAGGGCGACCGTGGTCGAGGCCGCCGATCGGCCCGGCGGTGTGGCTCGCACCGTGCGCGAGGACGGCTATCTGCTTGAACCGGCGGCCGGGACGTTCCTGCTCCCCCACCCCGATCTCAGTCCGATCCTCCACACCGCCGGAATCGAGCTGGTCGAGTCGCCGCCCACCGCCCGACGCCGTTGGGTCTTCCGCCACGGCGCCATCCACGAACTCAGGGAGTCGCCCGCGCTGGCTCTGTCGCCGGTGTTGAGCCTGCGGGCCAAGCTCCGCACGTTGCGCGAGCCCTGGATCCACACTCCCCCACCCGCCCAGGACGAATCGCTGCTTCATTTCGCGTGCCGGCGACTCGGACCGGAGACCGGCACACTCATCGCCAACGTGATGGCCCACGGGGTGTTCGCCGGCGACCCGTCGGTGATGTCGGCTCGCGCTGCCTTCGACAAGATGGTGGCTCTCGAGGACGAGGCCGGAAGCCTCATCCGCGGTGGGATGCTCCGCATGAGGTCACGGCCGAAGGGAACACCGAGGGCCACCGCCCGCACCGCTCCCGAGGGTATGGCCTCGGTGGCCGGGGCTCTCGCCGAGTTCCTGGGCGACCGCTACCGGGGTTCATGGCCGGCGACCTCGGTGCGCCCCGACGGCGACCACTGGATCGTCGAGGGTCCCGAGACCCTCACCGCCGACTCGGTCGTGATCGCCTTGGCCCCCGAGGCCGCGTCACGAATCGTGCCCGACGATCTGGCACCGATCCTCACCGACCGCCCGACCGCGCACGTGGCGATCGTCGGCCTCGGCGCCAGGGCATGCGACATGCCGATTCCTCCCGGCTTCGGTTTTCTCACCGGCCCCGGCGAACCGATCCACGCTCTCGGGATGCTTTTCGAGTCGGAGTACGCCGCCAACCGTGCCCCGCAGGGTTGCCGGATGGTGAAGGCGATCTACGGCGGTGACGCCGACCCCCGCATCATGGACCTCACCGACGACGAACTCGTTGCCACTGCCACCCGGGAACTCAGTCGGGCCATCGGCGTCGAGGTCAGGCCGTCGTACTCCAAGGTCGTCCGCCAGGCCAGCGGCATCCCTCAGTATCGGCAGGGACATCCCGCTTGGCTCGAGGAGATCTACACCGCGCTCTGCCGGCACCCCGGTCTGAGGTTCACGGGTTGGGGTTATCGCGGTATCGGTGTCTCGTCACTGGCCACCGATGCGGTCCGCGTCGTCGACGAAACCATCTTTCAACCAAACTCCCCGATCGGCGCCGTGGCGTGACCCGGGATCTGCCCCATATCATCCAGGGCGGCATGGGCGTGGGAGTGTCGGGCTGGCCGTTGGCCAACGCCGTTTCCCGTCGTGGCCACCTCGGGGTCGTGTCCGGGGTGGCGGTCGACATCGTCCACGCCCGACGGCTCGGTGACGGCGACCTCGACGGCAGTCTGCGCCGGGCCTACGCCGAGTTCCCCGATCAGGGCATCGTTGCCGACGTGCTCGATCGCTATTTCATCCCGGGTGGACGCCGGCCCGGTGAGCCCTACCGCACCATCACCAAGATGAGCGCCGAACCGCCCGAGCACCTCATCTGGCTCACGGTGCTCGCCAACTTCGGCGAGGTTTGGCTGGCGAAGGAACACCACGAAGGGCAGGTGGGTGTCAACTATCTGACCAAGGTGCAGTTGCCCACCCCCTACGCCATTCTCGGAGCGGTCCTCGCCGGCGTCGATTTCATCATCATGGGCGCCGGTATTCCGATCGACATCCCGCCGATGATTCGGAACCTGGCCGCCGGGAAGCCGATCCGTCAACGAATCGAGGTGATTGACGCCGACTCCGACTATTTCGTCGACTTCGATCCGCGTTCGGTCGTGGCCGACGGTTGGCCCCGGCCACGCCCGAAGTTCCTGGCCATCATCTCGTCCAACACACTGGCTTTACGGTTTCGTGGTCGAACGGCCGGTCGCCGGCGGCCACAACGCCCCGCCGCGCGGCAAGGGCAAGCTCGACGTACTCGGTCAGCCCGAGTACGGACCACGCGACGTGGTCGATCTCGCGAAGTTGACCGAGGTTGGGCTGCCTTTCTGGTTGGCCGGCGGCTCCGGTCGGCCGGGTCGGCTCGCCGCGGCCCTCGAAGCCGGCGCGG